>DATFQC010000161.1:0-4289 GCA_035264425.1 Anaerolineales bacterium | reverse complement strand
CTGGCAAGACCATAGTTTTGCACCCCGGGAATAGTTAGAAAATAAATTGCCTCTGGTGATTGCACCAGAGGCAATTTGTTATCTTCGAATCAAAAGACGGCGAGTGTTTCGCCGTCTTTTTGATGAGCTAATCAGTTTTACTTATTCCACTGTTTTGTTTTTTGTCCAAAGATCACCAATTCGTGGAAGGATAAAGTAATCTGCACCGAGATATCCAGCGATTTTCCAGGCGAGTACCAGCAGGACAGAGAGCCCGAAGAATACACCGTTGACACTGGCGGAGCCAGCCATAATGAAGTTCCAGTTCATGAAGCCGCCGAAGAAAGCGGTCAGACCGACGAAGATACCTGCGATCAAAGCGATACCGATCAAGAGTTCACTTACGGCGACAATCTTCGCGAACCAGGTGTAGGCTTGAGCATCCAGCGCGGCCTGCAGGAACGTGCGGTACCAGCCAAATGCAATTGGGGGACGTCCTTCGGCGGGGATTTGAACTGCGCCCATCCAGAAACCTTTCAGCGCGTCACCGGTTTTCATCCAGCCGGGATTGCTGAGTTTATGCAGGCTTGCATCGATCCATTGCCAGCCGAGCCATACACGGACAGCCAGCCAGAGAATGGAGAAGCGTTTGTCACTGAACAATAAATTGATGAACGAAGGAGTTTCGAGCGTTTGACCTTTGCGGGTGAGAACATAAGTAGACATTTTATATTTCCTTTCGAATTTTTATCAAACTTACTTATGCTCCTAATTTACACCTTTCAGGTCTTAATTATCAGTGATGTAAATCATAATTATGACAGGTTATGTCTAATTAACTATATGACACTTGTCATATAGTATAAAAAGTTGATGGCTTTGGATTCATAATTGCTTTGAAAACTTCACTTTGCTATAATGATTTTGTTTCCCTATTCCTGTGCCGGTTTCAAAAGGAGAATCAACATGCGAGGATTCGTTTTCGATGACGCCATTCGTTTCAGGCTGGCGACTCAGCAGGAGGATACCAGTGCAAAAATCCAGGTATTCTTCGGCGTGCTCCTTGGCGTCCTTCTGCGGTGGATCGTTGTGGATGTGCTCAAGAATCAGGCTCCTTGGAATTTGTCGGTAGTGATTGCCCGCATCGTAGTTGCCTTGGTCGCGACGATCTTTGTCTTTTCAGGATACTGGCAGAAAGTAAAAGAACAACCGGCCGGGATGCGTTTCTTGAATGCCCTGGTATATGGTGTGTCCATTGATGCGCTCGTTGGTCCCTGGACGTATTAGGAGGAGAATCAAATGAACTCTTTTCAATTAAATGATGCAGTTCGCTTTAGATTATTAACACAACAGGAAGATACCAGCGCTAAAATACAAGTGTTCATCGGTGTTTTTCTGGGTACTCTACTTCATTGGATTTATGGCATTGCAGTGAACGTAATTCGGAATCAAGCCCCCTGGTGTTTCGGAACCTGGATAACAATTCTTGTCCGCCTGGGAGTCGCACTCGTTGTGACCTTCTTCGTCTTCTCAGGGTACTGGCAAAAAGTGAAGGATCAACCTGCCAGTATGCGTTTCTGGAATGCCTTAGCTTATGGAATTACCACAGATGTGATTGTGAATGCCTGGTTACCAGCTACTGCCTGTTGAGCCCCCGAAATCTATAAGATGTAAATCAAAAAAAAGAGAGAAGTTCAATCTTCTCTCTTTCCTTTTTGTTCGCTCTTCTCATTACTTTTCGAGTCATCGGCCTTGCTGTTGCTGCTGTTTTCTTCCTTTTTCTCAGACTTACTCTCGCGAGACGAGCTCCCGGAAGGTGATCTGTTGTCAGTGGCGTAAAATCCTGAACCTTTAAAGATCACTTTCGTAGGAGTGATGACTTTTCTCAATGTTTTCTTGCGGCATTCGGGGCATATTTTCAACGGTGCATCATTGAAGAATTGATGACGCTCGAATTGCACACCACAAGATTCACAACGATAGGTGTAAATCGGCATACGTTCTCCTTGCTATTCAACCAGCAGCGCATTATAGCGCGCGCAGGAACCGAAAGCAAGGGAAAGCCTATATGAACTCCGTTAACGGATGCCGCTATCGTAGTTCACCAGGACTTGTGTGTATTGACCGGCTCCAACCACAATAATTTGGTCGGCAGCAAAAGAGATCCCATTGGGTGAAGCGGGATGCAGTATATACTCTCCGGATGCGAGCGGGATTCTGAAATGCCCTCCGCCATCCGTTTGGAATTGCATGATCGTTCCACCTGTTGGGCTGTTGACCGTTAAGGTAGCTTGGTATGGCTGGTTCGGACATACTTGTCCCGGCTGTGCCACCGGACACATCGGTCCCACCAACACTTGACCTTCGATTCCACTTTCCCTCGGCGCGGGATTGTGGAATGACCAGGTCGCAATCAATAATATCGATACACCAACTAAAAATTTTATATTCATGGCGGCTCTCCTTCTCTCTATCTTTTCAACTCTCGAAGAGCCAGATTTGTTCCCCGCTGGAAGATAAAAACTTGTTACTATTTAGTCACAAGTTTTGTGACTCACTTAAATTGTTCAAGCCGGCGTTCTTTACAAAGCGGCGGTGCTACTGTAGAGCTATGGCACGATCGTGAGTGCAGGCAAGTCATATTGATCCTGTCGCCAGGGTAAATGTAAAGCGAATGTCCTCAAGTCCTCCGATCCCTTCACTGCCTGGCGATACAAATAAAATAAATTCTTGGTGCCTTGCAGCGATTCGTTCCCAAGTCCCATCGCAGCCAGGTAACCAGCTTCATGCACATAATGAAGTGAATCACTATCGTACGCCCCGAAAGGATAGGCAAAACTCAAAACGGGGACACCCAACAGAGATTCCAGACGCCGGCGCGATTCGACGATTTCATCCATTTGGCGATATCGACGCGCCGTCAAGTCCCTGTGGCTGAGGCCGTGACTTCCCACTTCCCAGCCTGCTGTATACAGTGCGCGGATTTGATCGGCATTCATATAATTTCTTATGCCCACATAGTTGTAAACGATATAAGACGCCCCTGTAAAACCATATCGTTGCATCATTGGCAGAGCATTCTCATAGATCGTTTTACTGCCATCATCAAAGGTGAGAAGGATTGGTTTTGGAGGCAGCTCCGCGCCTTCTTTTATCGCTTTCACAAGCAATTCAACGGAGATTGTTTTATATCCCCATTGATACAGAAGATTTAGTTGCTGATCAAATGTATCCGGTGAAACATAATAGACATCATCCCCCCGTAAGGAGTATCCAATATGATGATAAAGCAGGATAGGCACAATGACTTGGTCCGGCCCCTGCATGTACCATTGCGGTTCAAGAGTCACTGTTGGAGTAAACGTGAAGGTAGGAAGCGGTGTCTCTGATGGCACAACGTTAGATGTTCCAGTCGGGAATGCGATCGGGGTAATGGTAGCAGGCTGAGTTGGCGAAGGGAGCGGGTCTGTTGTCCAGGTTGGTTCTATGACAGGTGTCGGTGCAGTTACAAGACTTAATCCCCCACATCCAATGATGAAGAGAGCCGACGCTGATATCCAGATAACTATTTTTCTCGTCATTGCAGGTCGCCGTTTCGCGCTGAGCGGAGCCGTAGGCGAAGCGTGAGGAGGTTACTCACCTGCACTGTTGGGCGGTGCCAGGGAGTATCGTCAAAAAAGGCACCTTCCTTGCAATGCCATCCTTTACAGAGGATGATTCAAATCCCAGAGAATACGCAAACCTTCCAGCGTGAGCCAGGGCGCGATGATCTGAATCACGTCCGTTTCCTGCGCCACGATCTCGGCCAGCCCGCCGGTTGCAATCACTTTCATCTCTACACCGAGCTCTTTACGAAAGCGATCAACCATGCCCTCGACCATGCTTACGTAGCCAAACAGCAAACCCGCCTGCATTGCATGTACTGTGTTTCTACCGATCACCGACGGTGGACGCTGCAAGTCGATACGTGGAAGTTTGGCGGCGTTGACAAAGAGCGCCTCCGTGGCAAGAGTGATCCCAGCCGTAATGGCACCGCCCAGATACTCTCCTTCTTTTGTGAGGGCATTAAATGTTGTGGCTGTTCCAAAATCAATTACACAGGCGGGACCACCATACAAGTACATCACTGCCACTGCGTCAGCGATGCGATCGGCACCCACTGCCTTGGGGTCTTCATAGCGAACTTTAATCCCGGTCTTGATCCCAACATCCACGATGAAGGGATCTTTTTCAAGGTATTCCCGGCACGCCTGGATCACGCGTCCGGTGAGTTGTGGTACTACAGAAGCCAGGCAAATCGCTTTTATATC
>DATFQC010000160.1:0-3412 GCA_035264425.1 Anaerolineales bacterium | reverse complement strand
ATGTTGAAAAAATGACGGCGGGTCAAACTTTTTGTTAATGAGTCGATGTTTGCCAGGTATGCCACCATTTCCTTGGCATCCTTTTCCTGCATATAGGCTTTGAAAGACTTGCGGCGATAGGACTGAATTTGCAGGCTCGATACCCATCCCAGAATATGTACAATGATTTGGGCAGTCAGCAACGTATTGAATGCAGCCGCGTTAACCCCTGTTCGTTGAAAATAATCAATGGCTAACGTACTGACCGAAAAAACAATTGCCAGCCCAATGGTGTATGAAATCTTAAGTGGGGAAAGGATATACATGGCGAACAGGATGATCACATCATAGACGGCATTCAGCGAATTGGCCGGACGGAGGGAATGGAAGAAAAGGAGAGACAATAGAGTTGCAGATAACCACCCAAGCATGAGACGATCGTATCGCCTGACCTTGCTAGTCTTCCGAATGGCGACCAGGGTCGCCAGGGACAGCAAGAGATACACACCCTGATAGATCAGCATGCTCAAAAACGAATCGGGCTTATTCCTGTCAAACAAATCCATGCCGATCGCACTCAATACGCTGAGGCTGGCAATGGATATGGAGAGAATGCTCTGCAAAATGTCATCTTTGAGATGGAAAACACGATAGTCACCCTCCATCTCCCCCAGATCAACAAGAAAACGCCTCTGAAACTTCTTGAACATTCCTCAACCTGTGAACATGGCTACATGATACTCCATATTCAGCGCATGCCAAGTCCATGCTGGTTAATAGGTTACATTGCAGCCTTCCTGAAAAGAAATCTTGATTCAAGGTGATAAAATTCCTATCAGATTAATGTTTGGAGGAATGATGGCTTCTCATATCAATGAACTGGTCAAGATGCGTGACAGTGACTCCCTCTTTGAACTTATGACAGAAGACGATGAATGGCTGACCCAGTTGGACGCCGCAGAAGGACTCATTCAGCTGGGGGATCGACGCGGGTATGAATTTCTGTTGAGTGCTATGATGAGTGAGGATGACTCGATGCGTGAAACGGCCAGGGAGATATTTGACTCGCCTGAGCTGGCAAAGATGCGCAGCGATATTGAGGCCGAGCGCGAACGTGAGCACCGCGCCCGGATTGACTCTGCCCGGAAACGTCTGCAAAATGGCGGTAAGGTTTTTCGCTACAAAATGGTCTACCTCCCGTCGGGAGCGCTGATGGCTGACGATTTGCTGGGGGAAGGGTACGATGTCCCTGCCCTGGAAGAGCACGGCCTGGAAGGTTGGGAGGTGGTCCACATGCTGCCCAGCCGCAGAGCCCTGCTGGTGGGAAGCATCGACGATCACTTTACAGGAGCGTACTTCCTGCTCAAGAAGGAATTTCTGCCCGCTGAAAGTGCCGAATTGGATAAGGAATGACAACGAGCAAGGAGAAGTTATGTGCATAATTTGTGCTGCGATTCCCGCGACCGCCGCGCTGGGTGCCAAGTTGAACGCCGATCAATTGCATAAGGATGAAGTCCATCGTTTGCCGATCCCTGCGATCACCGGCCTCCTGATTGGATGCCTGATGATGGCTTCGACGATCTATCACGTTCTTCACTGGCGGAGTTGATCAATGACAAAACGTGCTGTTTTGCCCTGGATCCTCTCGCTCTTACTGATCGGAACGCTCAGTTCCTGCGGATCCCCTCGTCCGGATATCCTGACCACGACCACCATCCTGGCGGATGTCGCGCGTAACGTGGCCGGTGATGAGCTAGTGACTCAATCGCTTCTGCCGTTTGGGGCCGACCCGCATTCCTATCAGCCCGTGCCGCAGGATACGAAGAAGGTCAATGAGGCCAAAGTATTGATCGTCAATGGGGCGGGATATGAGCGTTCCCTGGAAACGCTGCTGGCGAACGCCGGCAATAAGCAAGAAGTGATCGAAGTCTCGACCAGTTTACGTCTCCTGACAGATCCAAATAATGATCAAGAGGTGGATCCTCATTTATGGCTTGATCCGAGTAATGTGATTGTTTATGTAGATAACATTCGTGAAGGGCTGACGCAGTTCAACCCTGACGGCGCGGACCTTTATCAGGCCAATGCCCGCACCTATACCACCCAGCTTCACGAGCTGGATGCCTGGATCAATGGTCAGGTCGCGCAGATCCCCCCCAAGCGGCGAGTACTGGTCACAAACCATGAAGCGCTGGGATATTTTGCGGAACGATATGGCTTTACCGTGGTAGGGGCCATCATCGAAAGTTTCAGTTCAGACGCCTCTCCTTCGGCCCAGCAAATGGCTGATATCGTCGATCGGGTCAAGCTATTCGAAGTGCCCGCCATATTTTTGGATGCGCCGGATAACCCCGCCCTCGCCCAGCAGATCGCCTCGGAAACGGGTGTGAAAGTGGTCACCGACTTGCATCTCGAATCTCTCACGGAAGGCGCTCCAGCCGGGACTTATATTGATATGATGCGATACAACGTCACCAAGATCGTTGAGGCTCTCAAGTAATCTTTTTGACGGTCATTGTTTGGCGCTGAACGAGACAGAGTGTAGTATGTATCCACACATTCATCATCAACCGAACCAGCCCATCCTCGATGTGCAACATATCACTGTCCGTTATAACGGGCATGTTGCCATTGAGGATATAACCTTTCATCTCCACGAAGGGGAACGGGTTGCCGTGGTCGGGCCGAACGGTGCCGGAAAGAGCACCCTGTTCAAGGTTGTTTCCGGGGTGTTACAGCCCGCCTCTGGGGAGGTGAATATTTTTGGCTCGCGCCCGCGCGGACACATCTGTATCGCTTATATCCCGCAGCGCAGCCAGGTGGATTGGAACTTCCCGGTCAGTGTTGCGGATGTGATAATGATGGGCAGGTCTGCCAAGCTTGGCCCGCTGAACTGGCCGCATAAAGGCGATTGGGAACACGTCCAGCGCGCCCTGGAAACGGTGGAGCTATCCGATTTGGCTGCGCGTCAGATCGGTCAGCTCTCCGGAGGGCAGCAGCAGCGTATGTTCATTGCGCGTGCCCTCGCCCAGGAAGCGGAACTCATGTTAATGGATGAGCCACTGAGCGGGTTGGATACACCTGCTCAGGAAGGTCTTCTCAATCTGCTGGATACACTGCGGGACCAAAAAGTCACCATCATGGTGGCGACCCATGATCTCGATCAGGCGGCCCGTCATTTTGACCGGATCATGTTACTCAATCATCGCATGATTGCCTTCGATCTGCCGCAAAATGTGTTGAAGACCAATACTCTCTTGCAAGCCTATGGGGGGCGATTAAAGATCGAAGCCGGGGAAACTATGCTGGTCGACGATTGTTCTCCGCCGGACCAACAATAAAGTTTAGCGCTGGCAGATCGAAATATCGCGGATCTCCATAAAGCAGATGTCTTTTCTTCTCGAACCCCTCCAATACGAATTCATGCAACGCG
>DATFQC010000159.1:0-3288 GCA_035264425.1 Anaerolineales bacterium | reverse complement strand
GTTGTAAGGCAGAGAAAATTCGTGGGTTGAGTGGGCGCTGTTCGTGCGCCGTACACTTGCACCAGCACGTGGTTTTTGAAATACTTTAGCATTTCATGGCAAACCATACAGGTGTCGAAACCAACAACAGAAAACAATATGAAATGGGTGGTTTCGATACGCCCATCGCAAACCACTCAGGGCTACTCAACTACCGAGGAATTTTGAAAATGAAAATTCGTTCCATCACTTATTTTTGCAATCCCAACTATCCACTCGATGAAAAAGTCCTGCAAAAGGCCGGGGCATTTCTTTCGAATGCCAAGTCTGCCTATGAAGCGGCAGACTATGAGGTGCAAACCGTACGCCTTGCCACGATTCCGTTTCCTCAATTGCTGGGTGATGAAAATATCGGCAAATTGCCAGAATTGACAAGTCAAATTGATGATATGGCCCAACGACTCGGCATTGGATATGTTTCACTGGGTGCCGCGTTACCCGAATCTCCGCGCAGTTATGAAGGTATTCCCGATGCGGTCTTCGTATCCAAAAATATTTTTTTTGGCGGAGTCATGGCAGATAAAGTACGTGGGATTAATCTGGCTGCCATCCGAGCTTGTGCAGATGTTATCGTCAAGTGCGCAACCATCGAGCCAAATGGATTCGCCAATTTACAGTTTGCTGCGCTGGCAAATGTGGGACCCGGTGCCCCATTCCTGCCAGCCGCCTATCATGATAGCGATGAGCACAAATTTGCAATTGCAACGGAGTCGGCGGACCTGGCAGTTCAAGCATTTGAAAATGCCAGGAGTCTTGATGAAGGAAGAAGCAATCTTGTCAGTGAAATCGAAAAACATGGAAAGACGCTGACCGATGTTGCCAAGACCCTGCATTGTCGATTTGGCGGGATCGATTTTTCCCTTGCCCCTTTCCCGGATGATGCTCATTCGTTAGGCAATGCTGTTGAGAAAATGGGCGTTCCAAAGATTGGATTACATGGCTCACTGGCGGCTGCGGCATTATTAACCGAGGCCATTGACCGCGCGAGTTTCCTTCATACCGGCTTTAGCGGATTTATGCAACCGATCCTCGAAGATTCTGTCCTTGCCAAGCGCGCCGCAGAAGGGACGCTTACAATCAAAGATGTATTGCTTTATTCCGCTGTCTGCGGAACCGGGTTGGATACGATCCCGCTGCCGGGGGATACAACAGCAGGACAGTTGGTCCCCCTGTTGCTTGACCTGTGTGCATTGGCTTTACGGCTCGACAAACCTCTCACTGCCCGGCTGATGCCCATCCCGAACAAAAAAGCGGGCGATAAAACGGATTTCGATTTTGCATTCTTTGCACCCAGCCGCGTGATGGCACTTGATTCATCTGAACTAAATTCCCCATTGAATGGTAATGAAGTTTTACAAATTAAGAAACGATCCAGCGTTTGAACCCCCTACGGTTAAACCTTCAACCTCCACATCGTAAACGGTTCATCAAAGCCCTTCAGGTTTCCAGTAAAATAATTTATTGAATGGGGTTTTGCAGCCTGCGAAAGGAAATCCTGTATTTCAGGGTCATTATGGATTTCATCGGATAAGATCAATTCCCCGCCCTGCGAGAATCCCGGTAAACGGGCCGCGATATTCACGGTCGAGCCAAAATAATCCAAACGATCATTCAAATTGACAACGATACACGGTCCTTTGTGCAGGCCCACCTTGAGCCACAGCATGGGTTCGCCGTATTCTGCAATCTTTGTTTGTGCATTCCAGACGGCGCGCAACGCGGCCACAGGATTACGAAACGTTGCCATGACCGAATCCCCCATCGTTTTGACGATCGCACCGCCCTCCAAGGCAATTGATTTCTCCAAGATTTCGAAATGCTCGCGCACACGTCCAAAGGCGGAAGCATCGCCGATCTTGCGATACAAGCGCGTCGAGTCGCGCAGGTCCGTGAACATGAGCGTGACAGAGCCAATGGAAATCTCTTCGCCTGGTCGCACTACTTCACTCGCAAAGAGGTCACGGAAGACCTGTAGCGACGTCACATCGGCCGCCGTCGAAGCCTGATCGCTCCAGGCGGTGCGCTCAAGCTGAAAGGTTTGATCCGCGTCAGTAGCATTGATCAGATTGAGGGTCGGCAGGAGCGAGATATGTCCCTGTTCGGGTGGCCATCCAAAGGAGGTCACACGCAGATCCGATTTTGGCAAACCCTGTGGATCTGCAAGCAGAGACACTGACCCCGCCGCGTTGGAGGCGCGCAACGTATAGCGTCCTGTTTCGAGCTTCAGATTGACGGGAAACGAGTGCAACGGTGAAACCGTTTGCGCCATCACTACATGTGGCTGCAATTGCGGACTCCCCACGCAGAACGCCGCGTCGAATTCCACCACCCGCACAGATGGATTCGGTCTAAAGACCACCTCAATGTTGTGATCGAAATTCACGGTGAAATCAATCTGACAGGTGTCGCAGTGCGACCGATTGTGCACATCGCCAAGATTGGTGTGCCCTTCTGTTGTGCCTCGGCACGATGGACAGAGCAAATCCCACGACATATCGAGAATGCCAGCCCGCGTGGCTCGCAGACACATCTCCAGCACCGCACGTCGATCGACTTCCCAATGGTCAGCCAGAGCGTAAGGCCGGATACGCTGGATAGATAACTCATCCGAGCGATCCAGAAAATCTTCAAGACGTGTCATCAAGGATGGATCTGTTCCTTGTTGAATCACCGTCTCGCTCAGGGACCTGAAACGCTCATGGCCCTTTGCACTCAGTCCGCGAGGACGCGCCAGCGTAATCACCGAGCCACGCTTGTTCGCGAGGCGGTCATAAACACGCAAAACTCTCTCAAACCTGCGTTTCGCGATCACTCCAATCCCAAAGGGAATGGCAAGCTGCGCCAGAATATTATTGGTCTTCATCCAGGTCTGGTAACGGACATGAGTGCCACCTTCGGCACGCCGGTCAAAATCGACCTGCACGCGCATTTCATCGATCGGGCCTCTGCTATACGTCCGTAGAACACCAAAGGAATATGGATAGGTCCATTCGAAAGGCTCCTCCTCCCATTCCACCTTGATGATCGGGAGTTTCATCCGTAGATGCTTGGTGCCTTTCACATTATCGAGCATCTCTATTTCCGGCTGACCGGTGTCACGGTTAAAGCGATTCGTATCGGAGGCGAGCGGCCAGATCGCTTCAGGCGAAGATTGCAAATCCCAGTGCCAGTCGAAATAGAATTCTTGAGCCATGCTCGTTAGATGAGAGGGCCAGACTAAATTTTACAGGCAATTCATGAAAATATCAT
>DATFQC010000158.1:0-4122 GCA_035264425.1 Anaerolineales bacterium | reverse complement strand
AACGAAACGGAATGGTTCAACATTGTTGCCTGGGGGAACCTGGCTGAGATCTGCAAACAATATCTTACCAAGGGCCAACAGGTTTACATCGAAGGACGCCTGCAAACCCGTCGCTGGGACGACAAGGAAGGCGCGAAACACACCAGTGTCGAAATTGTCGCCAACGAAATGATGATGCTCGGCGAGCGAAATGAGCGTCGCGAACACACTAGTCAGGGCCAGCAGCCGGCAGAAATGCCCCCGGATGAAATTGCCGCAAATGAGGATGAATTCCCCTTCTAAGGCACTAGTTGGAAAGGATCAGTAAAATCCTTTCCTTGAATGAGTAACAATTGGAGTCATAAATGGCTGATGATAGAAGACCTTCAGGGGGTATGGAAGGCGGTGGTGAACGCCGCTTTTTTGCCAAACCTAAATTTTGTCAATTCTGCGCCGATAAAACGCTGGCGATTGACTACAAAAAGACAGATTTGCTTCGGAAGTATGTCACCGAAGATGGTTCGATCCGTCCGCGCCGCCAGACCGGCGCCTGCGCACGACATCAGAGAGCCGTGGCTGCCGCGGTAAAGCAGGCACGCCAGATTGCCCTTTTGCCCTTCACAGGCAGACCGGTAGATGAGGGACGCTAATCCCGCATAGGGTAGCAGACTCGGGGCATGTCGCGTGGAAAGAGTACGTACGTGGCATGCCCCGTCTTTGCGTCATGGAGAAAATGAATGGCAAAACCAAACAATACACCTAAAGTAATTTCAAAAAAGCATATCGCCCGCCTGGAACGTGAACGCCGTCAGGTCAAACTGATTCGAGCCATCGCCGTCGCCGGGATCCTGATTGTGGCTGGTCTGTTGATCTATGGTTATCTCAAGCTTAACGTCCTGCAACTCCGTGAACCGGTCGCTGAAGTCAACGGGGTTAAGATCACCACCAAGGACTGGCAGGAACATGTACGTTTTCAACGCGTTCAAATGTTGAACGTCTATAATCAGTATTCTTTTTACCAGCAAAATTTCGGCGTTGATTATTCGCAGCAAATGCAGCAAATTGTATCCAACCTGGCATCACCGGAGGTCATCGGTCAGCAGGCGCTGGACCAGATGATCGATGATATCCTGATCAAAGAGGAAGCAGAGAAACGCGGAATTACGGTTTCGGCAGAGGAAGTGGAAAAATCGATCCAGGGGAATTTCGGTTTCTACCCGAATGGGACACCCACGCCGACGGTCACGCCAACGGAGGTGACCCTGCCGACTCTTTCAAGCCAACAGTTAACCCTTTATCCATCTACATCGACACCGACGGAGGCCCCAACCTCTACAGTGACAGCGACCGCAATGCTCGATCTCTCTGCAACGCCGGCGGCGAGTTCTACGCCAGCGATTGATACTCCCACTCCGGTCCCTCAGCCTCCCACGGCGACGGCTACCCCATTCACCGAGGCAGGTTTCAAAAAGGATTACGACGACACCATAAAGAATTTCAAGACCGAGAATATCAGTGAAAAAACAATCCGCTCGGTCTATGAAGGCCAGCTTCTACGTCAAAAGTTGTCGGACGAAATTACCAAGGATACGCCTCGCACCGAGGAGCAGGTTTGGGCGCGACATATTCTAGTAGAAACGGAAGCAGAAGCGAATACCGTGTATGAACTACTCAAAAAGGGGGAGGATTATGCCACCGTTGCGAAAGAACATTCGAAAGATACTGGTTCCGGCGCAAATGGTGGTGATCTTGACTGGTTCGGCAAAGGCGCGATGGTCGCTGAATTTGAGACTGCCGCCTTCAGCCAGAAAGTTGGTGAGATCGGTAAACCGATCAAAAGCCAGTTTGGGTATCATATTATCCAGGTCCTCGGTCATGAAGACAGACCTTTAACTGCAGCGCAATACGAACAGAAGAAGACAACAGAATTCAGTAAGTGGGTCACAGATACCCGCGCTAAGGCCGACGTTAAGACCTTCGACGTTTGGAAGGAACGCGTTCCAACAGAACCAAACCTTCAGGCCCCAGCCCAATAAGAGATGCGTCTAACAAAAAAACCGTTCGATTTCCGTCGAACGGTTTTTTTATTTCTACTTGCCGGCTCAGCCCCTCTTCAACATCTCTTCTGTGACCTGGTCGAGTCTCAAGCTGATCACCTGACTCGCCGAATCGCGCCCCATTGTAATCCCGTAGATTACATCTGCAGCCTGGACGGTATTGCGGTTATGGGTGATGATGATGAATTGCGTATCCTTGCTGAGTTCCTGCAACAGATCGCGGAAGCGGCCTACATTGGCCTCATCCAGCATGGCGTCTACTTCGTCCATCACACAGACCGGGGTGGGTGAGACCTTCAATAGAGCGAATACCAATGCCACTGCAGTAAGGCTGCGCTCACCCCCAGAAAGCAAAGCCAATCCCTGCTCGCGCCGGCCCGGCAGGCGCGCCTCGATCTCAATACCCGTTTCGACAAGATTATCCGGGTCCGTCAATGACAGTCGCGCCGAGCCGCCTCCAAATAAACGGGTGAACATGGCGCGGAATTGTTTATCCACGGCATCGAACGTCTTTGAAAATTCCTGCTGGGTAAGCTCGTCGAGCTCAGCGATCACATGCTTGAGATCCTCTTGCGCTTTTTGTAAATCATCCACCTGCGTGCGCATGAACGTATAGCGTTCAGACTCCTGGTCAAACTCCTGTTTTGCCTCGGGATTGATCGCCCCCATACGCCGCAGTCGTGTTCGCTGCTGTGCCAGCTGGGCTTCCAGATCCGGGGAAACTTCCGTTACCACAGGCAGCTCTTCGACCATCCCCTCAAACGGTAACGGCACGGGACCGGCAACATCTTCAGCATAGTCAAACATCACCAGACCAAAATCATCCGTGATCTTCTGACGCAGGTTATCCAGGCCTTCCTGCTTCCGCATTTGCTCCAATTGGGTCTGTCCCAACAAACGCTCAGCGGTTGCCAGCGAACGCAGTGTATTTGCTTCTGATTCCTGTAAACGCGTTTCCTCCTGCTCGGCGCTTTCCAAATCTTTTTCGGCGGGCTCCATATAGACGCGCAACTCTTCCAACTGCTGATGCAATTGAGTCTCTCGCTCACGCAGCGAGGATTTTTCATTATCCAAACCACTCAACGAAGTTTCCGCTTCCTGCAAGCGGGTTATTAATTCAAAACGACGAGTATCGAAACGGGCAAATTCCTTCTCACGTTCCTCCCTTTTTGAAACCGCATCTGCCACTGCGCGTTCCACAACCGCCACCCGTGTACTCCAGTACGAAGCCTGATTTTGCGACTCAGCCAGGTCCATCGACTTCAACTGTTCAGAAAGCACCTGGACGTTTTCCTGCACTTTTGTCGTTTGGCTTTCAAAGTTCGATTGCGCCTGAACTAAACTTTGACGTATGGAGGTCGCTTCCTCCATCTCAGCCTTCAGTTGACTATGTTGATTCTTCTGCCATTCCAATTGACGGCGGGCCGACTCAGCCTCCAATTCAGCCTGTCGCTCATTGGCCTGTGCTTCGTCCAGGCTGACGCGTCCCGCGCGTGCGGCCTCCTCCGCATTCGTCAGCTCGAGTTGGGCGTTGGCAATTTGATCTGAAAGGGAATCAACGTCACGGTTCAATGACATAATCTGTGTGTCTAATGACGCCAGAGATTCAGTCAACTCGCGCTTTTGGCGCGGGCGGCTCAGGGCTGACCCGCTAGTGGAGGTGGACTTTCCGGCAATGATGAGTCCGTCCCCGCGGAAGACTTCTCCACGCAGGGTCACAACGCGCGCGTGAGCCGGTAACTCCTTAAATAGGCGACGCGCAGTTGCGCGGTCTCGAACGATCAGCGTCTGCCCAAGAATAAGATGGACTGCGCCGCGTAAATCCTCTGGGGCATGAACAAGTGCAGAGGCAACGCCGAGCGAATTTTCATCCGTGCGATTTGCGAGGGGCGGGCGCGAATGATCCTCGAGTGGCAGCAGGGCTGCGCGCCCGGCTCCATCTGATTCAAGCAATTGCAGCGCTTCTTCGATTTCGTTCGCATCCAGCAGGATCGCATCCAGTGTATCGCCCAACGCTGCCGCGATCGCGACCTCAAGTTCCGCTGGCACATCCAGCGAGGTGCTCAACGCACCCCGCGCGCTCTTG
>DATFQC010000157.1:0-9971 GCA_035264425.1 Anaerolineales bacterium | reverse complement strand
TAACGCGGTTTGAGTTGCAATCGTTGTGTTGTTCGAATCGACCAATGTCACTTGTGCACTAAGGTTTTCCACGAAGTCCGAAAAATCATTATGGACAAGCACAAAGCACCACATTCCTTTATCCGCCGTTGGATAACACTGGATCTGTTGAATGGTGAAAGGTACAGGAGTTGGCGTAGGTTCCCCCGAGGGATTCTCAGGGTGCTGGGGATTTTGAGCACTTGTCCAACAGACATTGCGTTGGGTGAGATCTCAGGATTCGCAGCCTGCAAATCATCCATTGACACACCAAACTTGAGAGCGATGCTGCTGATCGTATCTCCTTTTTGCACTGTATAGGTAAAGGGGGTTAGGCTGGGAAGAGGCGCATCCGGAGTAACCAAGCCTTCAGGAGGTTGCATCGTCCCCGCTGGGGAAGGTGGATTTTGGGTTGAAGTTATAAACGGGATCAGATCAACAGTGGAGGACTCAAATGGAGTCGATGGAGGAGTGCAAGAAGTCAAAAGTAAGGCGATGAAAAGGATGCGGTACATGAGAAGATTATAATAGTAGCTGATCGTCACTTTGACCAGTTGGGAATGCTTCACCAAAGTGATGATCATCTTAATCAATTGGAGGCAATATGGAATATCGTCATTTGGGGAAGTCGGGGATTCAGGTTAGTGAACTTTCGTTCGGTTCCTGGGTCACGTTTCATAATCAGGCAGATGTAAACGCTGCCGTGGATATGATGTCCGCAGCTTATGAGGCGGGGGTAAACTTTTTCGATAACGCGGAAGTGTATGCAGATGGCAAGTCTGAAGAAGTGATGGGCAGCGCTCTCAAGCAATTGGGTTGGCGGCGCAGCAGTTACCTCGTTTCCACAAAGATCTACTGGGGATTACACAACAACGTAAATGAACGCAACACCCTCAATCGCAAACGCCTGATTGAGGGAATTAACGGCTCGCTTAAACGCCTGCAGCTTGATTATGTGGATTTACTCTACTGTCATCGTCCTGACAAAACCACACCCATTGAAGAAACGGTTTGGGCCATGCATAATATCATCGAGTGGGGCAAAGCTTTCTATTGGGGTACCTCCGAATGGTCTGCCGCAGAGATCGTTTCTGCGGTTGAGATTGCAGAACGACATCACTTGCATAAGCCTGTAACCGAGCAGCCGGTCTATAACATGTTTTCACGTCAGCGCTTTACAAAGGAATATGAACGTGTATATAAAGACTACGGATATGGCACTACCATCTGGAGTCCACTCGCTTCAGGACTGCTGACTGGTAAATATAGCCAGGGCATTCCAGAAGGAAGCCGCGGCACGCTGGAGGGGTATGACTGGCTGCGTGATGAACTCACAAATAAAGAGAAGCTGGCAAAAGTCCAGGCGCTTGAGCCGATTGCTAAGGAACTGAATTGCACACTCTCACAACTAGCGCTGGCTTGGTGCTTAAAGAATCCATTTGTAAGCACGGTCATTACAGGCGCAAGCCGCGTGGAACAGGTTCGTGAAAATATGAAAGCAGCTGACGTTGTGACGAAACTTACACCCGAAATCGTCGAGCGGATCGATGGCATTTTTGAGGTGAAAAAGGAAGAAGAGGACGATTAATCCGGTCCTAGCAGCGTTTGGCAAAGATTTGTCCAGCAGGATTCTGCTGGACATGATCATTTAAAATAGATAACATTTCAAAAAGGACAAATTCTGCCGAATTTTGTGACATTTATCTATACGCCTTCTCACTCCCCATTAATCTCTACATGTAAAATAACTTAGCATCATTTATACGATTTCGTATCGTTCGGCATTGGAGGTTGGCATGCGGATCAATAAATTTGTCATCGGCGGCGTACTCATTCTTGGGGCAGTCGTCTTTTTAATTTGGACGTCCACTGCAGCAAGCGCGGAATATTTTTTGACCATTGATGAGCTCAATGCAAAAGGATCCAGCATTGTGGACAAGAATCTGCGCGTCTCTGGCGCAGTCGTGGGCGATTCGATTCAATACGACGCCCCAAACCTGACTCTGAGCTTTGAAGTCGCTCATGTGCCAGGCGATAATGCCGAGCTTGAAACTGAAGGTGGACTGGCCGAAGCCTTGCATCAAGCTGTGATAGATCCCTCTCGCTCTCGCATGAAGGTTGTTTATGTAGGTCCCAAGCCTGATCTTTTGCGCAATGAAGCCCAAGCGATTATGACCGGTCATCTTGCAGCCGACGGTACGTTCTATGCGGAGGAGCTGCTACTCAAATGCCCAACTCGATATGAACAGGCTGTACCTGACCAAGCCGGATTATAGATGCTGACACCCTAAAGGTCTAAAAGCCTTTAGGGTGTTTGCCGCTTTTACAATATTCACTAAATTTTTCAGAAGCAATTACGGGCAAATATCAAATTTCGGCTTTGTCGTTTGTGCGGCACTCTGTAATCGAAGGAGACCCTGATGATCGCTAATTTCGGCTTCGGCGTTTTATTCATAACATTTTTGGTGACAGTTTATAGTGTCTTTGCGGCAATTTATGGTGACCGCAGGCAAATCCCGGCCATGGTAGAAAGCGCACGGCGTGCCATGTTACTTACTTGGCCGTTATTGACTCTTACCGCGGGCGTTCTCATTTATTTGTTGACCAATAACCACTATGAAGTACAGTTTGTTTATGAAGTGACAAGTCGCTCTATGCCCACCTATCTCAAAGTCACAGCCTGGTGGGGTGGTCAAGCCGGCTCACTGCTCTTCTGGTCATGGTTAATGTCAGCATTCGCCTCGCTGGTTACCCTTCGTAAATGGGACCGTGACCGCGAGTTCCTACCGTGGGTCATCGTCGTTGCGTGTGTGACGATGGCTTTCTTTATCGGGATGAACGTGTTTTTCGAGAATCCGTTTGCGCAACTGTATCAGACTACTGCAGGAATTGAGCCGCATACCTTTCATCCGGCGAATAGTATCCTGTTTACTCCCCAGGATGGACGTGGCTTGAATCCACTCCTGCGCCACCCCGGCATGATCATCCATCCTCCGATGCTTTATCTTGGCTTCGTCTCTTTTGTCATTCCCTATGCCTTTGCGTTTGCGGCATTGATCACGGGTCGCACCGACGATCGCTGGATCCGTCTCACGCGGCGTTGGGCATTATGGGCCTGGCTGTTTCTCTCTTTTGGGCTGGTACTGGGTAGTCGCTGGGCCTACGACGTTCTCGGCTGGGGGGGCTTCTGGGGTTGGGACCCGGTGGAGATTGCGGCCTTTATGCCCTGGCTGACTGGGACTGCATTTTTACATTCCGTGATGATCCAAGAAAAGCGCGGCATGCTAAAACACTGGAACATGCTGTTGATCATATTGACATATGATCTAGTCATTTTCGGTACATTCCTGACACGCTCCGGTGTTCTTTCTTCGGTGCACGCGTTTGCTCAAAGCGCGATTGGACCCCTGTTCTTCGGCTTCATCGGAATCACGCTCATCACGTCTGTGGCTTTGATCATTTATCGCTGGAATAGTTTGAAGTCAGAAACAGAGATGACATCCTTGCTCTCGCGCGAAGCGTTGTTCCTTTTGAACAATCTTTTATTTATGAGCATACTGGTCGTCTGTTTCTGGGGCGTAATCTTCCCTTTGATATCGGAACTTTTCACAGGGCAAAAAGTGACGGTGGGTCCTCCATTTTATGAGCGTGCGACGGCTCCGCTTTTTGCGGCTTTGATGTTGTTGATGGGCATTGCTCCCCTTTCTGCGTGGGGACATTCCACTGTCAAAACGTTAGGCCGAGCGATATGGAAACCGACCATTGGCGCCGTTGTGATCACTGCCCTGCTTTTCGTAACCTATACACATCATGTGGGCGCGTTGATCGGCTTTTTCCTGATTGCTCTCGTCATTCTCGTCACCATTTATGAATACCTGCGCGGCGCCTATGCACGCCAGCGGGGTCAGGGCGAGAATATATTTGTTGCGCTCTGGACTCTGACCGGACGCAACCGCCGACGCTATGGTGGCTATATCATTCATCTCAGTATGATGTTGATGGCAGTCGGGATTATCGGCATTGAAGGCTTCCAGGTGGAAACACAGGGACGGATTGGTGTTGGTGAATCACTCAAACTTTCAAATTACACTGTCACGTATAAAGAACTGGCATCCTGGGATGACCAGCCCAAAGGCGTAAATTACACGCGAGCGGTGGTGGATGTCTATCGAAATGGAATCTATCTCGGTCAATTACATCCACGCCGAGACTATTACTACGACTCGCAACAAGCCATGACAATCCCCGGGGAACGCGCCACGCTGAGGGATGATCTATACGTTTTATTGATCGACTGGGAACCAGCCTCAACGACAGGCGCGACGTTCAAAATCTTTGTCAATCCGCTGGTCAACTGGTTGTGGCTCGGGAGCTTCCTATTTCTGGCTGGGATTATTATTGCGGCGTGGCCGGAAAAAGAAATGGAACGCGTCGCTGTTCCTGTCAGAAGAACGATCCAACAGACCAGCGCAGCAGACTAGCTCCGTGCGTGATAAATTGATAAAAACTACATGAAAGCAATCCAAAGCCCACCATTGTTACGAATTACGGGTCGCAAATTACTACTTACTATCCTCTTTGCGTTATCTCTGGGTTTCAGTGCCAGCTTTACGGCTTTTGCTCAAGCTCCAACTCCCACAGATGATGAAGTGAACCGTATCGCCAAGCAACTCTACTGTCCGGTCTGCGAGAGTACACCGCTGGATGTGTGTCCTACCGAAGCATGCCGTCAGTGGCGCGACTTGATTCGCACGATGCTGAGCGAAGGCAAAAGTGAAGCCGAAATCAAACAATATTTTGTTGAACAATATGGCGCACGCGTGTTGGCAGAGCCGCCCAATCGACTGGTCGCCTATCTGGTCCCGGCAGTTGTTATTCTGCTGGGTGCATTGGTTCTCTTCCGCGGCTTTCAGATGTGGATGAAACCATCCCTCACGGAAACAGGCGCGGTAGACGCGGAGCGGGAAGCGAAGCCCTCTCAGGATCCCTATGTTGTCAGGCTCGAAGAAGAACTTAAAAAAAGAAAATAATCAACCTTGTAAAGGTTTTCATCTTTCCGCTTCGTTGCAGGACATGACTTCACAAGGATATGAGAGAATATCATGACAGAATCATCAGTCGCTGCCCCACGTCGGGGTGTACCAATCTGGGCCCAAATCATCATTTGGGTATTCCTGGTGGGTTTGCTTGCCATTGTCGCGGCTGGGTTGAGGCGCGCACAGCAAGGAACAGTTCAACCTGGACAGATTATTAAAAATTTCACACTACCTTTATATAGCGGGTATGACCTGGGTGGTAAAAGCGAAATCCAATTGGAGAATCTGCGCGGCAAAGTAGTTGTCATCAACTTCTGGGCGTCCTGGTGCAAGCCCTGTGAACAGGAAGCCGCTGAAATGCAACAAGCCTGGACCGAATATGAACCTACGGGGAAGGTTGTATTTCTCGGTGTGGACTATGTAGACACAGAACCGGAAGCACGAGTTTATCTCAAAAAATTTGGGATTACGTATACAAACGGACCTGATCTTGCCACGCGCATTTCACAGTACTTCCGCATCAAAGGTGTTCCTGAGACATACTTTGTTGGTCCGGATGGCGTATTACAATACGTACAGATTGGACCATTCACATCCATTGATCAAATCCGCGCACAAATAGACCCATTGCTGAAATAGAGGGATTGATGGAACTGACCGCCATTTTCTTTTCGCTTGCCGTCCTGATTCTCGTGGGGGTGTATCTTTACGCTCCCTTTATGGAACGCCGCGCACGCCGCGTCACAGAGGAGGAGCATGAACTCTCCGCACTGATGGCGGAACGCGACCGTGTCATCAATTCGTTGCAGGAACTCGACTTCGATTTCAAATTGGGAAAAATTCCTGAAGATGACTATCCGACTCAACGCGTGGGTCTCCTCCAAAAAGGCGCCGACATTTTAAGGAAGATCGATTCGCTCGCCCCGCAAGCTGTTTCCGCGCAAGATACGGAAGCGCGGCTTGAACGAGCCATTGCCGCCCGCCGCGCGGATGCATCCACCACGGCGCCTGACGTCTCGGATGAAGATCTGGAATCCATGATCTCGTCGCGTCGCAAGGGCCGCACCACCAAATCTGCTGGCTTCTGCCCAAAATGTGGCAAGCCCGTGATGGTCACAGATCGATTCTGCCCATCCTGTGGAAAATCGTTAGCCTAAAAGGGTCTTTGTTGTTACCATTTATGAATATCCTTATGGAATACATCATGAAATTACGCCACCCTGTTCTTGTCATAATAGCCACAATCATCCTCACAGCCTGTAACTTCACATTGGCTGAAGATGTGACTCCCCCACCCAATTATGTTCCACCAACACCTGCACCGACACTCGGTCCTCTTTTCCCGGCACAGGGGCCCAGCACGGAAAACGGCGCGGCGATCTTTGCTGAGAAGTGTGCACCCTGCCACGGAGCTACCGGCTTGGGTGATGGTCCACAAGGCATTCAGCTCGGGGTGACCGTCCCGGCCTTTGGACTGCCGGAGGTTGCGCGCCCAGCCTCGCCAGCCCAATGGTATGCCATGGTTACCAGCGGCAATATGGAACGCTTCATGCCTCCATTTGCCAGCCTGAGCAACCAGGAACGTTGGGATGTCGTTGCCTATGCAATGACTCTCCACACCTCTAAAGAAGAGATTGTAAAAGGCAGGGAACTATTCGAAGCAAACTGCGCGAATTGCTCCACAGACTTTTTCAAAGATCAATCCAAGATGTCAACATTGAGCGAAGTAGAACTCGCCCGTATCGTCAAACAAGGGAATGAAGAAGTCAAGGCATTTGGTTCCAATTTAGGCGATGACGATATGTGGGCAGTCTCAGCATATTTACGGACCCTCGCTTTTGATACAGCTCCGGTTGTCTCTGCGCCTGCCTTAACTTCCACGCCTGAAACACTCGCCATTACCGCAACGCTTGCCTCCGCTGATGCAGGAACACCGGTGGGGACCGAACTGGTTCCCGCTACAAATGAAGCGACGACCGTCGTCAAGGCTGGCTTTGGGACTGTCAGCGGAACCATTGAAAACAACACAGGCACAGATTTACCATCTGCTATGAAAGTCACCTTGCGCGGGTATGATCATGGCGCGGATCCCAGTGTGGGTCCACAGGAAGTATTCTCGCAGGAAGGCTCATTAAACACAGATGGTTCTTTTGTCTTCGAGAATATCGAGATGCCTCTCAACCGCATTTTCACTGCTGAAGTAAATTATGACGGCACAGATTTGCAATCAGATTATGCCATTGTAAAAGAAGGCGATACCAGTCTAAGCGTGCCGCCAATTAAACTCTATAACAAAACGACTGACACATCCAAGCTGGTCGTTGACGAGTCCCGCATCTTTTTCGAGTATGGAACGGATAATACGATCCAAGTCTTCAATGTATACTCCTTCCGCAATCCGACGGATGAGATCATTGTGGTGACACTGAACAAGGATGGTGAAGTTCCATTCATCAAACCACCCGGGGGTTCCTCAGGCGTTGGGTATGAACCCATGCAGGACAGCGAAAAGTTCATGCAAACCCAAAACGGTTTTGCCATTCCACCCAGCGAAAATGCTTATGGATTGATCGAATTCGCCTCTGTTTCCCAAGCCAAAGAGTTTGAATTTTCGCAGGAATTTATTCTACCGGTGAAAACGGTAACCGTCTTTGTGCCTGAAGGCGTAACAGCCAAAAATACAAAATTAAGTGACCAAGGGATACAGGCGATCCAAAATTTCAACTTCCAGATCTATGAACTGGATGGTGTGGGTGCAGGGGACAACGTCAAGCTCACGATTTCGGGTACTCCAAAAGAAGCGTCGGCAACAACTTCCTCATCAACATCGACGCCGGAAGCCGTCACTTCGAACAAGAATATTTTGATCGGCGCAGGCGCATTCGGTGTGGCGTTGATCCTGGCGGGAGCATGGATGTATTTACGCGACCGCAATCACGCGGAAGAGACGAATACTGCAGAAGACGCAGGTGATGAATATGAATCTTCTGAAGATGTGATCGATGCCATCATCGCGCTGGATGACCTGCATCGATCAAAGAAGATTTCTGAGGATGCTTATCAGAAGCGCCGCTCCGAGTTAAAGGATGTCTTAAAGGAAAAAATGTAAAGGCACGATACATCGTACCCTATCAAATATCATGATCACTGTCAAAAAGCTTGTCAAACGCTTCGGATTAAAAACTGTCCTGCGTGGCGTGGACTTTGAAGTTCAGCCTGGTGAATTTGTCGCGTTGCTGGGTCCGAACGGCGCGGGCAAGACTACGTTTCTGAGAATCCTGGCTTCATTATCACGGCCCACGTTGGGTGAAGTAAATATTGCTGGTTATCAACTTCCCGATCAGGCTGCCCAGGTACGGGCGCGCCTGGGAGTTGTCTCGCATTTGCCATTGCTTTACGGCGACCTGACCGCTGAGGAAAATCTACGTTTTTATGGGCGTATGTATGGTCTTACAGATTTGGAGCAACGGATCACTGAAGTATTAGAAATGGTTGGGCTCGAAACCAGACGCCGTGATTTGGTCAGGACGTTTTCGCGCGGTATGCAACAACGGCTGGCGATTGGGCGAGCCGTGCTTCATGACCCCGACGTGGTCCTCTTTGATGAGCCTTATACAGGTCTGGATCAAGACGCGTCTTCCATGCTGGATGAGGTGCTCAAGACAGTGGCTGCCAAGGGCCGGACGGTCGTGATGACCTCTCATGACCTTGCCCGGGCCGAAGATCTGGCGACGAGGTTCGATATCCTCTCACGCGGTGTCATCGCTGCAACAGCCACGCCCAGGCAACTGAAGAAAAGCAATCTTCTCTCCTTTTATAAAGAATCTCTCTTGGCATAACATGGCCAATACACTGCGAAGTATCACAACTATAGAAAAACATTCGAATGTAAAACCCTCATTCCTGCGGGCGGTTTTTGCAGTGGTCTGGAAAGATATTCAGGCAGAATTTCGATCGCTTGAACTTGTTTCCGCCATGTTGGTCTTTTCGATGCTGGTCATTATCATATTCAATTTTGCTCTCAACCTGGATATTAAAATGAGACAAACGGTTACTGCAGGTGTGTTGTGGACCACCTTCGCCTTTGCAGGAACTCTTGGTCTCAATCGATCCATGGCAATTGAAAAAGACCGGGGTTGCCTCGATGGTTTACTGCTGGCACCTGTTGACCGATCCGCTATCTATTTTGGCAAGGCCATCAGCAATTTGATATTCATGTTAATAGTGGAAGTCATTGTCCTGCCGGTGTACAGTGTGTTGTACAGCACCAACCTCTTTAAACCAGGGTTATTGTTGGTTATACTTCTTGGTTCCATAGGGTATGTGGGTGTAGGCACATTGCTGGCTACCATGTCCGTACAAACCAGGACTCGTGATATTCTTCTTTCCATTTTGCTTTTTCCGGTGGTTCTCCCGGTCCTTTTACCGGCAATTATTGCAAGTAATGGCTTTCTGGAAGGGGTAGAAATAGCGGATATTCTGTTCCCTATTGGATTGTTAGTTGCCTATGATGTTATTTTTATCGCTGTCTCATTCATGGTCTTTGATAGTGTTGTGGAAGAATAATATAGAAACCAGGGATTGACTTCTCTATAAATTTTGTGTAAAGGAATAAGTATGCAATCGAAACCTATAGCCCTTAAAATTCTGGATGTGGTTTCCATTATCGTGTTGGGAATTTCCACCTATCTGGCCCTGGTCTTTGCGCCCAAAGAGCTCGTTATGGGCGACGTCCAGCGCGTGTTTTATTTTCACATCGGCACAGCTTGGACAGCGCTGCTCGGATTCATCCTGGCTGCGGTATTTAGTGTGATCTTCTTGATCACAAAAAATCTAAAGTGGGACCGTCTGCAGGTTGCTGCGATCGAGGTGAGCCTGGTCTTCTTCCTGATCACGATTGTGTTGGGTTCCATCTGG
>DATFQC010000156.1:0-2752 GCA_035264425.1 Anaerolineales bacterium | reverse complement strand
AAATCCCTGTTCCGAGCCACATAATAACAAGTCCCGGAAAGACCGGCACGATCAAACCCAGCAGCCCGACAATCAAAGCCAGGAGTGTAAGAGTCTCAAGGATGACTTGTAAAAACGCTGCAAACTCAGGTGTCATGTTCTCCTTATTTACCGCTGCGAAGATACAAAACTTCTGCAGGGGTACGTGTTTACTGCGGCCTGATCATGTCTACTCCGCCCATCCAGGGACGGAGCACTTCCGGTATGACAATGGAACCATCTTCCTGTTGATTGCTTTCCATAACGGCGATCAACGTGCGAGGCAGCCCAAGGCCTGAACCGTTCAACGTGTGAGGGAAACGAACTTTGCCTCCATCCGCAGGACGATACTTAATATTCGCACGGCGGGCCTGGAAGTCGCGTACATTTGACACTGAGGACACTTCAAGCCACTCGTTGCAGCCGGGCGCCCAGACCTCGATATCATACGTAATCGCCGAGTTAAAGCCGATATCACCGGTGCACAACTGTTTTACTCGGTAGGTGAAGCCCAGCGCGGCGCAGGTCTCTTCAGCGTCTTCACGCATCTTCTCAAGCAGAGCATCTGACTCTTCGGGCTTCGTATACATGTACATCTCAACTTTGTCGAACTGGTGCCCGCGTTTGATGCCGCGCACATCGCGTCCAGCACTCATCTTTTCACGGCGGAAACAGGGCGTATAGGCCGTGTAAAACAGTGGCAATTGCGCTTCATCCAGAATCTCGTCCATGTGCAGGCCTGTCAGTGGGACTTCGGCGGTAGGCACAAAGTAAAGGTCTTCTTCATGATCCTTATAAAGATTATCAGCGAACTTTGGCAATTGTCCCGCCCCATAGACCGTAGCAGTCCTCACCATGAATGGGAGGTATTTCTCTGTGTAGCCCTGGCGGATGTGAAGGTCGAGCATAAAGGCGATCAGTGCGCGCTGTAGTCGCGCGCCCGGTCCGTTTAATACATAAAAACGTGACCCTGTGATTTTTGTGCCGCGCTCAAAGTCCAGGATGCCCAATGCTGGACCTAATTCCCAATGAGGTTTGGGCTGGAAATCAAACTCAGGGATTTGTCCCATTGTTCGCAAAACGACGTTTTCATCCTCACTGGCGCCTATGGGAGTCCGTTGATCCGGAATGTTTGGGATGGCTGAGGCGATGGCTTGTAGTTCGGTTTCAACCTCGGAAACGTTCTTATCCAGTGCCGCGATCTTATCGCCGACCTCGCGCATAGCCACGATCTTTGTCTCACGTTCCGCGGCGTCCTTCATTTTTCCAATTTCTTTGGAAACTATATTGCGCTCAGCTTTCAATGTTTCCACCTGGCTAAGCAAAGTGCGGCGTTTTTCGTCCAGTCTGAGGATCTCATCGACAGGAGAAACTTCCATCTGGCGGTTCTTGAGCGCTGTGCGCACAAGGTTGGGATTTTCACGAATCAGGTTCAGATCTAACATGATGCACCTCCAGTGCAGAATAGAATACGCCCCCGGTCCGTTTGCAGGACGAGGGGGCGTCTCGTGGTGCCACCTGCTTTTGCCGTCAATGACGGCCTTGGAGGGCGCTGTAACGGGCGCTCGCGTCTCTCTTACGACTGCGCTGTTCTTTGCGCGTCCCTGCGAGAGCAACTTGGTGAAGTGGATTTCTCTGTTTCCCCGACCATCTCGCACTGACCGATGGCTCTCTGAGCGGTTGAACAGTTACTTATCTTCACGCTGTCTTATTAGGCGTGATTATACACTTCCGCAGGAGCGTGTCAAGCAGCCTAACCCCTATATAATTGATTAACAAATCAGACGGAGAGAAGCCATGTTATCCAAAATGCGTAATTATCAAAAACTTGAATCAAAGGATCTTCGAGTGCTGGTCAAGCGCACACAGGACGGTATTGAAAGTCAGTTGTTAGTCATTCAAACGCCATTTGGTTATCGCCGAATGGTGGAGATGTTTCGACCCGAGGGCGATGGCTTTTATCCCGTAATTTTATATGTTCACTGGTATGAGCCAGAATCCATAAGTTCTCATCGAACGCAGTTTGAGGAGGAAATCAAGGAGATGGCGCAAAGCGGGGCAGTCTGTATTTCTATTGAAACATTATGGTCTGATCGCGATTTCTTCCTGAAGCGCACACAGGAAGACGATATGCAAAATTCCGTGGAAGAGGTTGTCAACATTCGCCGGGCCATGGACCTGCTTTTGTCGCAGCCCAACGTAGACTCGGAACGATTTGCCTACGTAGGTCATGATTTCGGCGGGATGTATGGTGTGTTGGCGGGAAGTCTGGATCAACGTCCCACGCATTATGTAGTCATGGCGGCCACGCCTCGTTTTCCGGACTGGTACCTGTATCTACCAAAATTGGATGGGGAGGCCCGGGAAGAATTTATCCGCCGAATGGAGGGGATCGACCCAATTGTCCACGTTCCGAATCTTTCACCTGCTGAGGTGTTGTTTCAGTTTGCCAGGGATGATTTTCATGTGCCGAAGGAACGCGCCGAAGAGTTTTTCGCAGCTGTAAAGGACCCAAAGGAAATGAAATGGTACGAGGCCGGTCATGGGCTTAATGAAGAGGCAACGCGTGACCGAACGTCCTGGTTGAAGGAGAAGCTGGGACTGAAATAAACAACAGGCTCGCGTTACAGACACAATTAGCTTCGAAAAGTGGAACTAGATTCGTTTTTATTGGATGCGTCGTGGGTCATCCAATTCAAAATTAATGTAAGATACGTTCAAACACTATACGCAA
>DATFQC010000155.1:0-2912 GCA_035264425.1 Anaerolineales bacterium | reverse complement strand
GGACCACGCTCCGCCAGTAATTGATCCTCCCCATCCATATTCCGAACAACCTGCAAACGACCATCCACGATCACGAACATCATGTTGCCTTCATCGCCCTGATGAAAGATATCCGTGTTTTGGGGATACCACTCTTCGTGTGCGACCTCAGCCACATGTTTCAGGTCTTCAGGAGAAAGATCTGCAAAGATAGGAATTTCGCGCAACAACATAATACGTTCCAGAATGGAAACAGTCTTTAAAGTATCCATTTGTTTTTCCTCGCCAAATTGAATTAATGCTCCAAGTGCGGCTTCACATAGAAGCAGATCTGCGCCTGATTTTAACTGCTGCAACAGGGGGATGAATTCGCGCAAGCCAAGTTCAGATGTGGAACACAATGCCAAGACCCGAAGCCAGGGGTCTCTACTTTTAAGTAACAGCGCAATTACATCGGATGGGTCGGATATCTGCGGTTCTTCTTCGAGCAAAGCAACTACACTTTTCGCAAGCTGTTTGTCGCCAATCGTTTCCAAGGCTTCGAGGGCGGCAGCGCGGTTTTCGATATTTGTTCCGTTCATGCTTTTGCGGACCAGTTCCATGGTGTGTGTATCACCAAACAATCCGACGGTTTTGATAAGCCGTCCTTCACACAGGGATGCTTGTACCCTCAGGTAAGTACACAGGAATTCGGTTGCTCGCCCGGAGGGTGGAATACTAGCAGACTGGCTTCTCAACCTCCGGGCATGAATGATTTCGCGCCTGGCATATTCTCGAAGGGGGAAAAGCGATTCGGGATTCCCAGGGGCGAGTGCGTCAAGGGCGGAATCCACGGCAGCATTTTCTGTTTTAAAAATTTCCAGCACCAGCGCACGACTTTCGTGGTTACGTCGGCGCAATGATTCTGCAGCTGTGTTACGGACACTGGTATCGGAATCGGTCAAATACTTAACGAGCGTTTTGCTGATGGATTCATCATTCAAACTCCCCAGGGCTGCTATGGCGGCCCGGCGAATGATTGCTGATGAATGCTCGATGGAGCTCGTGATGAGGTTCGTAGGGAAGGAAGAATTCAAATAGCGCGCAATTTCGCTTACCGTCTCTAAGGCAGAAATACGGATGCCGGAATCTCTGGAATTGAGTCGCGGGATCAGATTAGAAATCGCTTCATCAACACCACCGAGTATGGACAAGGCAATAATTGCCTTGGTCTGAACCGATAGAGATGGATCGTTTGTCATCAACTTGGAGATTTTTGCAATCAGCTCTGGGGAAGCAGTTACATTCAGCTTTGACAGAACAGTCAATGCTTCTTCGCGCACCTGATTATCTGAGTCATCGAGTGAGAGAATGATCTCCGGGATGGTGGAGTCCGCATACAACGCACCCAGTGAGGAAACTGCCGCGGCGCGCACCGCAGGTTCTGGGTCAGATAGGAGACGGATCAGGTGAGGGATTGCTGAGTCCCATTCCATCCGTCCCAACATTTCGGCGGCGAGACGGCGCGTCGTCGCTTTTGAATCCTGCAAGGCCCGCAGGGCAACATCCAACGCCGCGGTATCGCTTTGAAATCCCCTAAAGGCAGCTTCATTCGCGCTAAAGACCTCAAGACGTCCTGCGCGCAACGCTTCCACCAGCGCCTGTCCATAAGCCCCACGCATCCGCCATACGAAGAGACCACACACCAGCGCCACAAAGGCACCGATCAAAAAAATCTGCTGAACTGTAAAAACCCTGTCTGCAATAATTAATAGGATGCCGGAGAGCACTACACCTATTTGCGAAGGGACGCCGTTATTGAAAGCCAGCACCTGCCCGCGCTTTTGGGAAGGGACAACGTTAAATAATGCATTCCAGGCTGTCCCGGCAATGCCTGCAAGAATGACAAGCTGCACAAAGCGAGCGATGGCTGCTCCACTGAGATCATAGCGGAGAGTAAAAATTGCAAAGCTAAAGAGATATGCCAATGGCATAAGGAAAACACTATTGATAATGCCGAGCCGCGTATAAATGCGATTCGCGAGGAAAAGCGAGATCAAAAAAGTTGCAGCGGTTGTGATACTGTTGAACAGCCCGAAAAAACCAGCGACACCTGCTTCGTCGGGAAACGAGGTGGTAATAACTTTGTTGAATGGAAAAGCAATCGTGAAGAAGAGTACCGAAAATAAAATGGAGGAGTACGCAATCAGACGCATTAAGGGCGAGATACGCACAAAATCAAAACCGGCTCGCAGATCATCCAACAAACTTGCTGGATGGCTCAACGTCTTTTCTTTGCGAATGTAGGATTTTGCAATCAAGTGAGTGAAATAAAATGCAATGCCAAGCAGGAATGCATATAAAAAGAGCAGGTTGTCCGTGCCCAGGAGTTTAGCGATAAAGCCTGTAACAGCATTGCCCAGCACGCTGCCCAGGATGCCAGCACTGGTGAATAATGGAAATAGTCGTTTTGCCTGGCGTGCATCGCACACTTCCCCTGCGAGATTCCAAACAAAGGTCCCAAGGATGCCGCCCATGCCATTCACCGTCAACCACAAGGCAGGATATAAAACCGGAAGCGAAAAAGCCAGCGCAGCGCGCTCAACGATCAACAAGCCTGCAAAAGCGGAAATGATCCATAAGAAGAATCTGCCCTTTTCAAAACGTCCCAACCCTGCGGAATAGGCCATCGTAATGACGAAGGTCAACGCTCCCGCGGCGATATACATATAAGGCAAATAGTCCACGCCGAAACGCAGAAGGAATAATGCAGAAGCAGCATTATCTCCCATGCCCTGTCCCGCTTGAATACATGCAAAGAGCAAAGCCACCAAAATTACGAGGCGACCTTCCTCAGGGCGAACCTTCAATAGAGATGCAAGACGATTTAGCATTACAAAGAGAGTACACCTAGCTGCTGCAACAAACTGACTCCATCCTCTTCACCCCAATGT
>DATFQC010000154.1:0-13392 GCA_035264425.1 Anaerolineales bacterium | reverse complement strand
GATTTCGCAATTATCAGCATGCGTTGTCTGACCCTATTTTTCAACGCGCCATCCTGAATACGCTTGCTTACACGGTGATTACCGTCACCGTAAAAATGATCCTTGGGCTTGGCGTGGCTCTGTTGCTCAATCAAACTTTTCGCGGGCGGACGTTCTTTCGTGTGGCCTATTACCTGCCTGTGATCACATCCTGGGTGATTGTCAGTTTGTTATTTGAATACATGTTCAATGGACAAGCCGGCCTCGTGAACTATATCCTCAAGGATGTTCTGCACCTCATCCCCAAAGATGTACTTTGGTTCGCCGACCCGATCCTGACTCTTGTCCCTATTGTTCTTCTCGATATCTGGAAAGGCATTGGCTGGGCGGCGATTATTTTCCTGGCCGGGTTGCAGGCGATTCCTGCCGAACTTTATGAAGCCGCCCGCGTCGATGGGGCAAACCCTGCCGCGCAATTACGTTACATCACTTGGCCTCTGCTTGGACCGACAACTGTATTCCTAATAGTAGTTCTGGTTATCGGTGGACTGAATGCTTATGTTCCTTTTCAGTTAATGACCAACGGCGGCGATCCGATGGATCTGACTCACTCAGTGCTAACTCTGATGTATGAAGCTACCTTTGGTCGCATTGACTTTGGCTATGGCGCAGCCATCAGTTATCTATTAACTGTCTTCGTGTTTGTGGTCAGCCTGGTAGAGCTTCGACTACTGAGGCAGCAGGCAGAGTAGCATGAATAGACAACAAAATCTCGGCATACTACTTAGGGTTGTCATCCTGGTTTTGGGATTGGGTTTTGTCCTGCTTCCTATTTGGTATATGGTCATTACCTCCTTTAAACCGCAGACCATGATCTTCGAATTTCCACCGCATCTCTGGCCTCAGACCTGGACTCTTAAGAATTACATTGCGGCTCTTGGCAAGGATAATTTTGCTCTTTATTTTTGGAATAGTTCCAAGGTGGCGGTTGCCAGCACACTTCTGACGGTATTGGTTTCATCCATGCTGGCGTTCGTGTTTGCCCGTTTACATTTCCCAGGCAAGGAAACCTTATTTTATGTTTTCTTGCTTGGCATGATGGTGCCGCCGGTCATGTTAATCATCCCGCAATTCCTGGTTGCCAAATGGTTGAGTTTATTCAATCACTGGGGTTTGATTTTGGTGTACACCACCATGAACATTTCCATGCAAACATTTTTGCTGCGCGGAGTTTTCGAGAATGTACCGCGCGATCTGGAAGAGGCTGCCCTGATCGATGGCGGCGGACCGTGGACGATTTTCTGGAGCATCATTCTGCCACTTTCCTGGCCCGGCATTTCGGTTGTGATCATCAATACCTTTCTTTATAGCTGGGAGGAGTTTGCGTGGGCAAATGTGGCGATTAAAAATGCCAGTCAACGCACTTTGCCCATCGGTATCGCGCTTTTTCAAAGCGAGCATCTCACGGAATGGGGGCAGGTCTTCGCGGCCTCGCTGGTTGCGCTTGTGCCCGTGCTGATCATTTTCATGATCTTCCAGCGTCATTTTGTGCAGGGCATTTCCACTACGGGCCTAAAAGGTTAATATGCGCATCCTTGACTTTTATCCATCGCAAGGAAGTTTTTCGCCTGGTGAAGCCATCACATTGCTTATCGAAATTGAAGCCTCTACTTCGCAAGTCGTCACGCTTCGAATTTTGATTCAGCATCTTGCTGATTCGCCAACCATCATCGAACAACTCTTACCGCTTGCCTTTGGTGAGCAAACCGTTCAAATAAGATGGACCCCTCCAGGTAAGCCAGCCGGATATTCGGTCCAACTTGAAATTCCTGTAAATGACTCTCCTGCTTTATATGCCACGACTGCCTTCGATGTTCTTTCGAGTTGGACTGACTTTCCCCGTTATGGTTTCCTGACTGACTTCAGCGTCTCTCGCGCGGACCCTAAAACGGTTCTCAAAAAACTGACGCGATTCCATATCAACGGACTCCAGTTTTACGACTGGCAGTATCGCCATGATCAATTGATGGCGCCCACTGAGGAATATAGCGATCCCCTTGGGCGCGAGATGTCACTTGCCGCCGTTCGCAAGTTGGTGGCTGTTGCACACCAGCATGGTATGGCTGCCATGCCTTATCTCGCCATCTATGCAGCTTCTGCCGGGTTTTGGCGCGCACATCCTGACTGGGCACTTTATGATGCAGCAGGGAACCCGATTGCCTTTGGTGAAAACTTCCTTGGGCTGATGGATCCCACTGCGGGCAACCCGTGGAGTGAGCACTTGCTTGCCGAGAGTGCGCATGCTCTGCAGGACATTGCCTTTGATGGTCTGCATATTGACCAATACGGAGACCCCAAGCAGGCCTGGGATTCACAACATAACTCTGTGAATCTTCCACAAGCCTTTGTCGATTTCATCCAGTCTTTATCCGACCAGCATCCTCATAAAACGATTTTGTTCAACGCGGTTGGCAACTGGCCGATTGAAGCATTAGCGGAATCCGCCGCTGATTTTATCTATATTGAGGTTTGGCCTCCCGATTTGGAATATCGGCACTTGGCGGAAATTGTTTTAAATGCAGTACACCTTTCCCATGGAAAAGCTGTTGTGATTGCGCTTTACCTGCCGGCGGATCACTTTGCCAACAACCTCCTTGGTGATGCAGTGATCCTGGCCTGTGGCGGCACACGTATTGAGTTGGGAGAAGAAGCACACCTGCTTTCTGATCCATACTTTCCTAAGCATGAAGAAATCTCACCTGTCCTTTACTCCGCATTGCGACAACTCTCCGATTTCACCGTCCGCAACGGTGAATGGTTAAGGCCGTATTCTCTTTTGATGAGCGAAAAAGAGATATGGGCGGGGGGTGAACTGAATCCTGAGTTTATCTCTACCGATGATTCCATCATGACTGTGGCACGGCGTTATCCAAAATCGCTCATGGTTCAATTGGTGAACTTCAATGGTCTTGATTCGCATCTGCGCTGGAATGAAGCTCATCCATTTCCGACTCCATGCTGGAAAGTTTCCATAAGAATCCAAATGTCCCAACGACCGTCTCAAATTTTCTGGGATTGTCCTGAAAAGAATGATCGTCCACAAGCCTTAGATTTTGAATATGCCAATGGAAAATTGACATTTCAAGTGCCACAAATCAATTTCATAGGATTAATTAGCATCCATGACTGACTTATATCAACGCAGTATCGAAATTATTCTTGAAAATCAATCTGCAAGCGGTGGTTATATCGCCAGCCCCAATTTTCCCACTTATCATTACTGCTGGTTCCGTGACGGTTCGTTCATTGCCTATGCCATGGATTTGGCAGGCCAGCATGAAAGCGCCCATCGCTTTCACCAATGGGTGGCGGGGCGTGTCAATGAACGAGAAGATCTGGTGCGTACGGGTCTTGCTAAAGCACGATCGGGGGAAAAGCTTACGGAGGCAGAGATCCTGCATACGCGTTATCGTCTCGATGGAACGGATGGCGAGCCAGGGAATTGGCCCAACTTCCAACTCGATGGGTTTGGCACATGGCTCTGGGCACTCCACCAACATCAGAGGCAAAATCCTGAGCAGCAACTCTCGAAAGAACTGCTGGCCGCGTCTGACCTTGTGGCTGATTATTTAAGTGAGCTTTGGTCGCTGCCTTGCTATGATTGCTGGGAGGAATTTCCTGATCATATTCACCCGCATACGCTCGCGGCAGTCTACGGTGGTCTTCAGGCTCATGCCGCGCTGACAGGACGGCATCATCGATCCGTGACAGATGCAATTCGAAATCAATTACTGGCTGGAGCGCAGTCCTTTGGTCATTTTGTAAAATTTCCCAATTCGGCGGCTGTGGATGCCAGCTTGTTGGGACTGGCTGTTCCCTATGGTGTTGTCGCCCCCGATGATCCTTTTATGCTCAGAACCGTGGAGTACATCGAATCAACGATTTTACACGCTGGCGGACTCCATCGTTATGCAGAGGATTCATATTTTGGCGGCGGGGCTTGGATTTTGCTGACTGCCTGGCTGGATTGGTATTACCTTGAGTTGGCTGCAAAACGTCCAGATCTGACTGCCATTCTCAAACCAAAGATCCAATCCTGCCAAAGTTGGATTGAATCGCACACGGGAAATAATCTAACTCTACCAGAGCAGGTTGCTGAAAACTTAACTGCTCCATCTTATTATCCTACCTGGGTGGGACGATGGGGTGAGATTGCATCACCGCTATTATGGTCACATGCCAAATATATTATTTTGTGTTCAAAAAATTCTGCGTGGATTGAGTAGGATTTTTTAGATCTGTGGAGTTTTTCTAATGAGAAGGGATTGTGCCGAATAAAAAGAGTAATACTTTTAGCGTTGCTTGTAATGTATATCGGGAAGAGCTCTTAACCGTTCGGCGGCAGTTTCAGGAGTGATATCGCGCTGGGGCATGGCGAGCATTTCGAAACCAACCATAAATTTGCGAATAGTGGCAGAACGCAAGAGTGGCGGATAAAAGTGTGCATGCAATGTCCATTCGGGGTGAGGCTGGTCATCGAAAGGTGCCTGATGAAATCCCATTGAGTAAGGAAACGAGGTTTCAAAGAGATTATCGTAGCGGGTGGTGACGCGTTTCAAGATGTCAGCGAGGGCACCAAGTTCACCGGCTGTAAGGTCATGCAAATACGCAATATTCTCGTGAGCCACGACAATGACTTCAAACGGCCATATTGCCCAGTATGGAACAAGGGCGGTGAAATGCTCGTTGGTGAAAAGAATGCGTTCCTGGCGTTGATGTTCTTCCGTCAAATAATCCGATAGTAACGTACGATTGTTATTAGTGAAATATTCTTTCTGGTGTTCGAGTTCTTTGGCCGGTTCATTCGGAATATGCTCTGTTCCCCAGATCTGGCTGTGTGGATGCGGGTTGGAGCATCCCATCATCACGCCTTTATTCTCAAAGACTTGTACATAATGGATAAAATCTTTGGCACCCAAATCAAGAGACTGATCCATCCAGGTTTGAATCACGCTCTCTATAGCAGATTGGTCCAGTTCAGGTAAAGTTAAGTCATGACGAGGTGAAAAACACACAACACGGCAAAATCCACGTTCGGGGATTGAAATAAGTAATGGATGTTCTAAAGCTTGTTGGGGAGTCTCGTCACCTAATAGCGCAGGGAAGTCGTTATCGAATACAAAGGTGGAAGTGTAATCTGGATTTGATAATCCCTCGGCTCTCTTATTGCGTGGGCAGAGATAACAGTCGGCATCATACTGTGGTAGATGCGCGGGCTGAGTCTTTTCGACCTGCCCCAGCCAGGGACGTTTGGCGCGGTGCGGTGACACCAGCACCCATTCGCCTGTGAGAGGATTAAAGCGACGATGTGGAGAGTCAAACATCCTCGAAGGATACACCGTCTCGCAGGTTTTAGGGAAGGCAAAATGTTTACTCAATCTGGGCTCAAAGTCCTCCATCCAAATCTTGTCAATCCTTGACTTTTTTGCAAAAATTAGTAAAATGTTATCGTTCCCGTTATCGATAACGGGAACGATAACATCACTTTATGCGTTCCAAATCGGTACGTGCGACAATCAAGGAAGTAGCGTCTGTGGCAGGAGTATCTACACAGACGGTTTCGCGCGTGATAAATGAGAGACCCGATGTGTCTCCTGAGACGAGAAAAAGAGTCCAGGAGGTAATCAAAGAGCTAAGCTACCAGCCTAGTGCATTGGCGCGTAGTTTGATCAGTCAGCGCAGTCATACGTTGGGGGTAGTAATTTCCGGACTTAAGCACATTGGTCCCTCTCGCACGCTGAGTGGGATCACATCCGCGGCAGAGGAGGCCGGTTATTCCCTGCTCCTAAAAGAGCTTCCCAGTTACGATACCGAAGATATTACGCCCATTTTTCAGGCATTTCTTTCCCAACATGTTGATGGAATTATCTGGGCGGTCCCGGAGGTGGGTGAAAATCGAAAACGGGTCAACGGCCTTCCGGCAGATATTGACATTCCACTTGTATATCTTACAATGGAAACTCAACCCAATCTCTCAATTGTCTCGGTTGATAACTATCTTGGTGGACGGATGGCCCTGTCCCATCTCCTTGACCAGGGATATAGGAAGATTGGACATATTTGCGGTCCGTTGGATTGGTGGGAGGCACGGCAGCGAATGGCTGCCTGGAAGGATGCCTTACGTGAAGCTGGAGTAGAATACAGCGAAGGTCATTGTGTTGAAGGGAATTGGTCGTCTGCTAGTGGAGCACTGGCGATTGAAAAATTATGCGATCAATACCCGGATATGGATGCGATTTTTGTGGCAAACGATCAAATGGCGCTGGGCGCCATGCAATTTTTCGCCGAAAAACGGATACGCATCCCTGAAGATATTGGAATTGTTGGATTTGATAATATTGCCGAATCCGCTTTTTTCTCTCCTCCACTAACAACTGTGCAACAGGATCAAGATAAAATCGCACAGGTGGCAGTTGCAGAGGTGATCAAGATTATTGAAGCAGAGTGGCAGGGTCTGGATCCTGGCCCTCCACAGTCTACTGTTCTGCCGCCGACCCTAATTGTGAGACAAAGTTCATTATATGTCAGGAAAGGAGGTGAGTCTCAGGGAAATTTTTCATAGAATGGATGTGCACATTTGTCATTGACGTCTATTGTGTACTTCCAGGTAGAGCAGACTTATCGTTGGATGATAGTCGTTTTGCTCTGGTCAAATCAGCACGTTACTGTAACATTCAATTAGTTCATCAAGGAGAAGTACATGTCTAAGAAGTTGCTTTACAAATTACTGGCTCTTGTCATGCTTGCCAGTTTCGTTCTTACGGCCTGCGGTGGTGCTGCACCTGCTGCAGCAGAAAAAAAATTGGTTGGTATTTCCATGCCTACCAAGACCTCCACCCGCTGGATTTCCGATGGCAATAGCATGGTTAAGTCCTTCGAATCTCTAGGCTACGCTACTGATCTGCAATTTGCGGACAACGATATCCAAAACCAGCTTTCCCAGATCGAAAACATGGTTACCAAGGGCGCGAAAGTCCTCATCATCGCTGCCATTGACGGATCAACCATGTCTGACGTGCTCCAAAAAGCGCATGATGCTGGCGTCCTCGTAATTTCCTACGACCGCCTGATCACCAAGACTCCCAACGTTGATTACTACGCCACCTTCGATAACTTTGGTGTGGGCGTTATTCAGGGAACCCAGCTGCTCGAAGGACTCGGCCTGAAACCCGGCGAAAAAGCCCCTGCTGGCGTTGGACCCTTCAACGTCGAACTGTTCGGCGGCTCCCCCGATGACACGAACGCTGGCTATTTCTATAATGGCGCTATGTCTGTGATCCAACCCTTCATCGACGACGGCACGATCGTCATCCAGAGTGGACAAACAGGCATGGACAAAGTCGGCACCTTGCGCTGGCTGGCTGCAACTGCCCAGGCTCGCATGGACAACCTTTTGAGCGCCTACTACACCGACAAGCATGTCGATGCTGTGTTATCCCCCTATGATGGTCTCAGCATTGGTATCCTCTCCTCCCTCAAGGGTGTTGGTTATTGTACCGATACTCTTCCCTGCCCGGTTGTGACTGGTCAGGACGCAGAAGTTGCCTCTGTCAAGTCGATCATCGCCGGCGAACAGCGCTACACTGTGTTCAAGGATACCCGCCAGTTGGCTGCACAGACTGCCAAGATGGTTGATCAGGCTTTGAAGGGCGAAAAAGTCGATGTTAATGACACCACGACCTATGACAACGGTGTCAAAGTCGTTCCTTCTTATTTGCTGACCCCCATTAGCATTGATATCAACAACTACCAGAAGGAATTGGTAGATAGCGGCTACATCAAGGCTGCAGATCTGCAATAAGAAGTTTTACAATGAGTGTGTGAGGCTGAAAGCCTCACACACTCATTACTTAATTGGCAAGCTCTCGCAGTATTTTCGGAGAAATTATTTATTAAGGACGAGAAACCATGTCTGATGTCATTTTGGAGATGCGCAGTATTACAAAGACATTCCCGGGCGTCAAGGCTCTTGACAATGTAAGCTTCTCTGTCAAGCAGGGTGAAATACACGCTTTGGTAGGGGAAAATGGGGCTGGAAAATCGACCTTGATGAATGTGTTGAGCGGTGTCTATCCATACGGTTCGTATAGTGGCGAGATTTATTTTCAAGGCCAAGAATGTCGGTTTCAAAATATTCACGACTCGGAAGAAGTTGGCCTCGTTATTATCCATCAGGAACTTGCACTTGTTCCTTTTCTTTCCATCGCCGAAAACCTGTTCCTCGGTAACGAGCAGGCGAAAAGCGGTGTGATCAATTGGAATGAAACCATTTCCAAAACCAAAGAGCTGTCAGACAGAGTGGGGTTGCACGAATCGCCGAATACCTTGATTACAAATATGGGCGTGGGCAAACAACAGTTGGTTGAAATCGCCAAAGCATTGGCAAAAAAGGTTAAGCTTCTTATTCTGGACGAACCCACAGCTTCACTTAATGATAGCGACAGTGAGAAACTCCTACAGCTATTGCTCCAATTCAAGGCGAATGGTATTTCCTCGATCTTGATTTCTCATAAATTAAGCGAAGTCAACAAAGTCGCTGATTCCATTACCATTCTTCGAGATGGTGCTACGATTGAAACATTGGACTGCCGGAAGGACAATATTACAGAAGACCGGATTATTCGCGGCATGGTGGGACGTGATATGACGCATCGTTTCCCACCCCGCGATTCGAAAATTGGAGAAACCATTTTCGAAATACGCGATTGGAACGTATATCACCCCCTCCATGAAGATCGCAAAGTAAGTAGTAACGTAAATATCACGGTTCGTAAGGGAGAGGTTGTTGGTCTTGCCGGTTTGATGGGAGCTGGCAGGACTGAATTGGCGATGAGTATCTTTGGGCGGGCTTACGGGACACGTATCAGCGGTACTGCACATAAAAATGGACAGGAAATAGATATTAGCACAATTGATAAAGCCATTTCAAATGGCATTGCCTATGCAACCGAAGACCGTAAAGCCTATGGTCTGATCCTGATCGAAGCAATCAAAGATAACATCACCCTGGCAAATCTGGAGGCGATTTCAGATGGCGGGATTATCAATGAGCCAAAGGAGTTAACTGTTACTCGTGGTTATCGAGATAAACTGAGTATCAAGTGTTCAAGTATTCGACAACTGGCTGTGAATCTCTCTGGGGGCAATCAACAAAAGGTAGTACTCAGCAAGTGGTTATTTGCGAATCCGGAAATCTTAATCCTGGACGAGCCTACACGCGGGATTGATGTAGGCGCGAAATATGAAATCTATACCATTATTAATCAGCTGGCTAGTGAAGGGAAAGGGATCATCTTCATCTCATCCGAACTGCCGGAAATCCTGGGGGTTTGCGATCGGATTTACGTGATGCGCGATGGCAAGATTGTAGGTGAAATGCCGGCCAGCGAAGCATCGCAGGAAAAAGTAATGAAATATATTATGACTCAACAAGAGGTAGTGGAACAATGAAGACTCTTACAAATGACCCAACAAGCGATAGTGGAACATGGAAAACTATTACAACTCTATTCAGAAACAATATCCGCGAATATGGCATGTTGATTGCACTGATTGCAGTCATGGTGTTCTTCCAGTTTCAGACAGGTGGCATACTATTCAAGCCAGTGAATATAACCAATCTGGTTCTCCAGAACAGTTACGTGATTACCATGGCTCTGGGGATGTTGTTAATTATCGTCTCTGGCTGGATTGACTTATCCGTGGGATCGGTTGTCGCGGTTGTTGGCGCCCTGGCAGGTGTACTCATCGTCAGGTATCATATCGATTGGAGGGTGACTCTTGCGATTTGTTTGTTGGTCGGTGCCGCAATTGGAGCTTTTCAAGGCTATTGGGTTGCATTTCTAAAAATCCCAGCCTTCATTGTTACGTTGGCAGGTATGTTGATCTTTCGGGGCTTGACGTTTGTTTTGCTTCAGGGTGAGTCAGTTGGGCCGTTTCCAGCCGGGTTCCAAAAAATAAGTTCCGGGTTTATTCCAGATATCTTTAATTTCCCGGGGTTTCACCTTACTACCATCATGATCGGAGTGTTACTTTCGGTTGTATTAATCCTTTTAGATCTACGGGCCCGCAGAAATCAGCAAAAATATGGCTTTGAAGTAACTCCATTCTATTTGTTCGTGGTCAAAAATGTTTTGATTACGGCAGCGATCATGGGTTTGTGCTATTTGATGGCTTCCTATAAGGGCCTTCCAAATGTACTCGTTCTCCTCTTTGTGCTTATTACAGGTTATGCCTTTGTTACCAGTCAGTCGATAATTGGTCGTCGCATTTATGCAATGGGTGGCAATGAAAAAGCTGCCAAACTCTCGGGCGTCAATACGCCGCGCTTGTTATTTTATACATTCGTCAATATGGGTATTCTCGCTGCCCTGGCAGGTATCATTGTAGCGGCCCGATTAAATAGCTCCACACCCAATGCCGGAGACGGTATGGAATTGGATGTCATTGCTGCCTGTTTCATTGGTGGAGCCTCGGCCAGTGGTGGCATTGGGACAGTCATCGGTGCGGTAGTAGGTGCGTTTATGATCGGTGTCTTGAACAACGGCATGTCTATTGTTGGGCTTGGGATCGATTGGCAGAAGGTTGTCAAAGGCACCGTTTTATTGCTTGCGGTTTTGTTCGATGTCTACAACAAGAACAAGAGCGCTTAGTACATAAATCCCACTGGGAAATCAATTGATTTACAAGGTATGGGTACAGGGCAGGTTGAATTGATGATTGGGAACACCAATCTTCAATGGTCTGAATATTTCCAATAGTATAGGATGTTCACATGGCTGACATATTGGAGCAATTGCTTCAGGAAGAGCACGAACTTCAGTTCGCGAGTTTCAATGAAGCTACCGCATGGCAGATCGGCTACCACCTTGTGGAACGAGCGCAAAGAGAGGGACTTGCGATAACAATTGATGTAACACGCGGCGCCCATCAACTTTTCCATGCCAGCCTGAACGGCACCTCACCGGACAATGATGAGTGGATCAAGCGAAAAGTCCGCCTCGTATACCGGTTGGGTCATAGCTCTTTGTATGTGGGACAACTCCTCAAGAGCAAAGGCAAACGCATCGAAGAAGCATATCTATTATCTGAAAGTGAGTATGCTCCTCATGGTGGTTGTTTCCCGGTAATTGTTAGAGACACAGGGGTGATTGGTACGATTACAGTCTCTGGCCTACGTCAGGAAGAAGATCATAAATTAGTCGTGGGGGCGATCAGGGATTATTTGGCACAGGAGAAATGATATGACCTTGAATCCAGTAATATCCACGCTCGGACGAAAGCTCCGTTTGGCCATTATTGGCGGCGGACCCGGTTCGTTTATTGGCCCAATGCATCGGCAGGCTGCTCGATTGGATGATCGCTATGAGATTGTCACAGGCGTGTTGTCCTCAAACTCTGATATATCCAAAAAAGCTGCCCTGGAGCTTGGAATGAGTCCTGATCGGCTGTACTTAACCGTCGCAGAAATGCTTAATACAGAAGTATCGCGAAAAGATGGCATTGACGTGGTTGCAATCATGACGCCAAATGATAGTCATTATGAATATTCGATTGCAGCACTGGAGCGTGGTTTTGACGTGATCTGTGACAAACCCATGACCAACACGCTTGAAGAAGCTGAATTGTTGCACAAAAAGGTTCAAGAAACTGGACTTGTGTTTTGCCTGACCCATAACTACACCGGCTATCCCATGGTTCGTCAGGCCAAGGCAATGATCCAGGACGGACAACTGGGAACGATCCGCTTGATCCAGGTTGAATATGTCCAGGGCGGGAAAGCGGATGAATCGAAAGCCATGCCGGAAGTCATGACGTGGAAATATGATCCCATCCGCGGCGGTCCCTCTCGCGTCATGGGGGATATTGGAACGCATGCGCACAATTTGACTCGTTTTATTACCGGCTTGGAAGTGGAAGAAGTCTCTGCTGAAATCGGAGCTATCGTACCTGGGCGCCTCATTGATGACTTTGCGGGGGCCCTGCTTAGGTTTGATAATGGCGCGCGGGGAAGCTTCTGGGTTACGCAAGCCGCAGCCGGTGTGGAAAATTGTCTCCGAATCCGCGTCAGTGGCAGTCAGGGCAGCCTCGAATGGATGCAGGAATTCCCGCAGGCCTTGACCTTTAAGCCCTTGCGGGGTCCATCACAAAACCGAACCCCGAATGGACCGGGAACCTTGCCTCTGTCAGCCAGCTCCACCCGCCTTGTTGCAGGTCATCCAGAAGGTTTTCCAGACGGGTTTGCGAACATTTATACGGATGCAGCCGAAGCCATCAGTGCGCGCAGGGCCGGAAAAGAAGCCAATCCTTTGGCGATGTATTTTCCGAACTCGTGGGATGGATTGTTGGGCGTGCGTTTTGTCAATAGCGTAATCGAATCCAGTAACGCCAATGGCCAGTGGACAAAGTGCTGAACAAGGAAAACTCATGTCCAAACCTGGAATCATTTTGGTCACTGGTGCGACGGGCAAGGTGGGACAGGTCTTTATTCGGCATTTCCTTGCAGATTCAAAATTTGACTCATTTACGGTCCGGGCGTTGTGCCATCATCGTGAACTTGCACCGAATTCCCGTATCCAAACCATTCACGGCTCCATTGAACACCGTGAAACAGTGGAAGAAGCACTTGATGGCGTGACGCATGTTGTGCATCTGGCAACCTGCAAGGAAACTCCCGACCAGATCATGGACGTGGCAGTGAAGGGTATGTTCTGGTTGCTCGAGACATGTCGCACGAGTGCCACGTTTCAGCAATTTATTCTGGTAGGTGGTGATGCGGCCATTGGGCATTTCGTTTATCCCCGCTCTGCTCCTGTTACGGAGGCACAAAAACATTCGGCTTACCCAGGCTGTTATGCCCTTTCCAAAGTCCTCGAAGAAGTGATGCTAGAGCAGTATTACATTCAGTATGATCTCAACGGCTGCTGCCTGCGTGCTCCCTGGATCATGGAAAAGGATGATTTCAGGTATCAGCTTTCCTTCGGCGAGGATGTCTTCGGCGGACCGCGCTGGCGCGATTTGGTCGGCGCTCAACGGGCTGATGATTATGTGCGGACCCAAACCATCCCGATCATGCTGGACCCAAATGGGAATCCGGTCAAGCGGAATTTTGTCCATGTAGACGATCTAGTCAGCGCGCTTTTGCTTGCGATCGATCATTCCAACGCTCGCCAGCAGTTATTCAATATTAGTATGGATGAACCTGTCGATTACGACGACGTTGGTGAATATCTAAGTCTCAGCCGTGGATTCTCTTCTGTTGGTATCAAGACGCCTTATCATTCCACGTGGCTCGATAATACAAAAGCAAAACTGCTTCTGGGATGGCAGCCCGAATATGACCTAAAGAAACTC
>DATFQC010000153.1:0-2066 GCA_035264425.1 Anaerolineales bacterium | reverse complement strand
CGTTGGAGTGATCCTTGTCGTTGCTTCAAAACCACTGATGGGCGAATGAATATCATCCAACCTTCGCGCCTCACCTTTTGGCGTTCTGTCTTTGCCCTCACCACTGCACTTTCATTCCTGTCTGTTTCCCAAATACTTGTCAGCGCACCTAAGTTAGGTGTGGATCTTTTTATTAGCAAAGCATGGATGGGATTGGTCGTCGTGCTGATCCTATTAGGATTGCTTTCGCTCCTGTCCTTGGCTGCGACCTGGTCCCGCTACCGAGAACGAATCCTTTCCCTGGCAGAATTCCCGCAACGCGTTTCCGCCTCAATGCATTGGATAAGCTTATTGGTTTTGACACTGTCCCTGGTCGGATTCACCATCATATTCATGATGCCTTTCGCCCAGAAATTTTTTGGCGTGCTGGGCTGGATGCGCTTTTTGATGTTCTGGTCTTTCAGTTTGATCGGGATGTGGGGAATCAAATTGTTTCGCAGGGACGCATCCTGGTTCATCGCGTTAGTTACCATAGTTCTTTGTCAATCCACTTTGCATTTGCTGTTGGTCTATTGGCCGCGCGTCACTGATTATCCCTTCGCAATGGGATGGTCAGAAACGAGCCGCTATTATTACCCATCCCTCTTCCTCTCTGAAAAAGTCTATGGTCAGGGTTATCCGTGGCCAATCCTTCACCCCACCTTGCACCTGCTCCTTGCTCCGCCGTATTTATTCGAGGCGCCTCTTTGGGTTCACCGAGCCTGGCAGGTGGCAATCAGGTATCTTTTGGTGGGCGCTGTCGTCCCTGCATTAATGACCCGGCTTTCCATCTCCGGACTCGTGATGCGCTGGCTGGTCGGGCTTTGGATGTTTTTGTTTTTGTTCATGGGGCCCATTTATTTTCATCTGGCGATTCCGGTCATCATTCTGCTTCTCGGATTTTCCGCTCAAAACGATCGGCGGACCTGGCTGGCGGTGATCCTGGCCTCCATCTGGTGCGGATGGAGCCGAGTGAACTGGTATCCCATGCCGGGCATGATTGCGGCTGTTCTGTATCTCATGGAAATACCTTATCGAGGAAAAACCCTCTGGCGATATCTTCTCAAGCCCGCCTTATGGTTTGCCATCGGCACGTTGATCGCAATTGTTGCTCAACAAATTTACGTGGCTCTTTCAGGGATAGCGGACCCTGGAATCTTTTTCACCAGTATTACCTCTGATCTGCTGTGGTACCGGCTTTGGCCGAACGCATCTTATTTCCTTGGGATATTGCCCGGGGCGTTGCTGGCCTCGCTGCCGATCTGGATTGCAATGGTACTTGTGATTCGTTCCCGAAAGAACGACTGGCATCCATTGCGGCTGTCTCTGATCGTTGCGGCCTTGTTTGTTCTTTTCGTGGGCGGGTTGGTAGTGAGTGTGAAGATTGGAGGCGGGGCAAACCTCCATAACATGGATGCTTACTTCAGCCTGCTCTTGATCGTCCTGGCCTATTTAATATTTGCCCGTTACCAGCCCGAGAATGGAGAACCAGCACAGCCCGTCCCATTGCCTTGGCTGCTCATTGTTTCTCTGATCATTATGCCGGCCTGGTCTTATCTGCAGTTCAATATCGGTTCTGTCAATTATGATGCGACTCGAACACAGGACGTACTTACCAAACTTCAGGCACATGTAGATCAGGCCAAGGCTCAAAACGGCAAGATCCTTTTTATTACCCAGCGACATCTACTCTCGATGCACATGTTAAACGACGTGACGCTTGTTCCTGAGTATGAACGGGAAGACCTCATGGAAATTGCGATGTCCGATAACGTTCCCTATCTTCAAAAGTTTCGCGAGGATATGGAGGATCAGCGCTTTGCGTTGATCGTCGTTGACCCACTAAATTACAATGTTCTGTCGAAAAATCGCAGCTTTGCCGAGGAGAACAACGTCTGGGTTACGCGGATTATGAAATCCATTCTCTGCAATTATCGCGAAGAAGCTATTTTTCCTGCGGATGAGATCGCCATCTATGTGCCACAGGCAGGCGAGCGGCAATGCCCGTAAGCCTTCTTTATTGCATATGCTATACTGCAAATCATGAA
>DATFQC010000152.1:0-3030 GCA_035264425.1 Anaerolineales bacterium | reverse complement strand
CTATGCCGGATGAGTACAACAATTCAATTACAATAAAAAATCGCTTGTGATGTCTCGCTACTTCTCCCGCCTTGCAAGCAGGTTCGCGCCTGAGACAAGCGCGCCGAGGAGGAGAAAAAGAAGATACACGATCGCCAGAGGTTTCGTCCAATTGACGGCCGAGGTATAGCGCACGAGCACAACCATCTGCAAAATACAAAAGGCGAACAGGCTGGAGCAGGTCCCTGCGCCATGCTGAATATCGTTTTCCAGCGTCAGTGCAACACAAGCCATGCCAAACGCTGCCAGCCAGGAGCTGATCGCCCGCGCAGCCAGAGGCGTCACTGCCCAGGGCCAAACATTGGACATGGCGGCCGGCGCAAAAAAGAGGCCCACGCCCGAGAGTAAGGCAAATGCGGCTACTAAGACGAAGCCTGCCCTCATCCAGGCGGGAAGCGGATGCTGTCCTTTGGCGGGCGCACCAGGCAACCGACTCTGAATAATCCAGGCGATGGCCAGGATGAACGGTACAAAAACGTAAACGATGATCCATACCCACGTGACTAAACGTGTGATCAACAATGGACTATTCAAATGGAATTTATCGAAATGTAAGAATGTGGTAAGGGTCAGTAAGCTGGTGGCCGTGAGGGCGGCAGGCATGCTGGTGCGCACGTTGACCCAGGATCCCGCACGCACACCCAGATAGGCGTGGAACATGGCAGCCCAATAGCCCGCGCCCAGGAACGCGGCAGAGATCGGTACAGCAAAGGTCCATGCGAAATAGGTTTCCGTTTTCTCCGAGAGGATAAATAACTGAACCCCCGCAATGAATAATAAGGGCAGGACAATGGCATACAATACGAAACGGGAATAAGATGTGAGGCCTTGTGAGTCAGCTGTTTTGGTAGTCATATCGGTACTCCTTGAAAGAAGCGGCTGTTGAACATAACACTTTCAGCCTTAGGACGAGGTGTGAGTGTAATAATTCTGCAATTAGAAGAGTACGTGACTGAGCCCGCAAAATCCAATCTCCCGCCCAACAGTATGTCAGTGGGCGGGAGACTCGAATAAAAAGGTCTTGAGATTCAGCAGCTCTTAACCAGGTCTGGTCACCATACGCTCACGGCTCCAGAGCCAGAGCGCGCCGAGGCCTAACAGTACAATGGCAAAGTTCAATAGCCAGCCAAGGAATCCCGGGATGAGCGGGAAGGTCAGGAAAGCGGTCACGGCCACTGTGATCAAAACACCCACCACCATCGGCCAGTATCGGTGCTCCGCCAAAGGCGAGTTGGCACGCAGGAAAATCCATTTGCCAAGCGCCGCGCCAAAGACCACCTTGGCAACAAACATGGTCACCAGCACGAAGCCAACGATCAAGCCCAACAGCGCCAGAATGCCAAGCCAGATGACCGTGCCGGTCAACTGACCGAGGGTGAGTACGCCGAACAACAACCCACCGAGGATTGTAACCGCGATAATCAACAACAAAACAAAGAAGAAGGCTGCCCAAGCAACTGCACCCCATCCAAGGCTGGGCAATGGTTTCGCCTGCAGCTGATCGCTCAAGCCGCGCACAAAGAAGGGGAAGAGCCAGAGCAGGAGCAAGCCGATCAGGATCAGGGTAATGCTGGTTCGCACGACATTCAATCCCCATTTTGTGATCTTCTGCTCCGTTGTCTCTGCGCGGGGAGCATTTGTATCCCGGCTGGGCGCGGTCCGGGTGACCTTGCCACTCACAACGCCGGCCGGGATGGTCACTTCCTTCGACTGAGTATATTTCAAGTTTCCGGCAACCGTTGCAGAGGGTTCGACCGTCAAACCGGGCCTGACGTTCGGAGCCGCGATCGTAGAGTGCGGCATAAACAGCGACGGTGGAGGACCCGCGTTCCCGCGGTCAGCCTCGCCCACTTCTGCGTTGACATTGCCTCCCACATTTCCGCGCAAGTCAAGCCCACCCGTTGCGACCTGAACATTGCGGGTCACATCGCCCGCCAGCAAAATCTGACCACCGGCAAAGACCAGATCCTGACCGATCACGCTACCCGGCTTGCCCTCAAAACTGTAGCCCGCCCCCACGATATCCCCGCCGATGCTGGCCTTGTCGCCCACAAAAAGGATCGAGCCGGCCATGCGGATGGAACCTGTCACTTCGCCGTTGACTGCCACGGTCTGCGCGGCGGTCATCAGGTCACCGTCCACTTTGCCGTTGATGGTGACACTTTGTCCGAACACGATCAGATCACCATTGACCGTTCCGTCCAGCACGAATTCCTGTGCACCCACATATAGATCATCGTTGACTACCTCACCCGCCGGGATGACGACTTTATCACCACCGCGTCCATCAAAGGCATAGGCAGGTGTGCTGAGAGTCAATGCCAGCAATGCTGCCAGCACAAAAACCGATAGAAACTTCCGAGCGTGATTCATTGCATCTCCTCTTCTATAGAAAACATTCTATTCTTATACGTCTGTTTCGGACATGAAGTTGTAGAAAATATGATTCATCCTGCGAAAACATAACGTCGCAGGAGGAAAGCTGTCAGAGATGAGAAACCTGGGAGCTCTCCGCGTGGTACTCCTCTGGACTGGAATGAGAGTTTGAAACAAACGTTGGGAGTTTGAGGAGGCCTGCCTCCTTCCTCGCCAGATCCTCTATGATCTGGCGAGGAGTAAGGCACCTCAGTTCGTCCCCCTTGCTTCCCCTATCAGGAAGTTATCCTTTTTCCACCCTTTTACCATTCCCCCTCGCCCAAATTCCAAGAATTTGGGGGTTGTTTATCAGGTTGCTCGAACGGACCGGTTTACTTTTTCACCAGGATGAAGATACCGGTCTTATCTGTGGTCAGGTTTGGATAGAAAGTATCTCCGGTATTCGTGATCAGCTTATAAAATTCATCCGTAGACTTTAGGGAGAGGGTCTGGAAGATCTTGTCCTTGCCGAGCTGCTTCGAAACCTGGACCCATTCGCCTTTGCCATCACCATCCGGATCGTTCCAGTAGAGCAGTGCAAGGTGATCGGGGGTTTGCTTGTTGAGCGGGTAATCC
>DATFQC010000151.1:0-6618 GCA_035264425.1 Anaerolineales bacterium | reverse complement strand
GGGGGTTATAATTTATAGAATATCATATAGATCCTACAGGTTTTTCACCCAAAACCTCACCAATCAGCAAGAGTTGCTTGAACTTATTGATTCTGACTTGGCAGGAAAACCTTTAGGGTCTTTTCTAATGGAGAACCTAGCATGCATCGCAAAGTCAAAATTATTCTGAACCCTATGGCAGACATGGGCAACGCCTGGCGCGTGGCACGTGACTTGCGTTCGATCACGGAACAACACGGCGGCGTGGATTGGAGCGGCACAGTCTATCCAGGCCATGCCATTGAGCTCGCACACCAGGCCGGAGAGCAGGGTTATGATATGGTGATTGCCATGGGAGGAGATGGAACAATCCATGAGGTCATCAATGGCCTGATGAAAGTTCCTGAGGGGAATCGTCCTATCCTTGGCGTTGTCCCGGTGGGTTCAGGCAATGATTTTGCACACGGTATCAACGCCTCTCAAAACCCAACGGAAGCGCTCACTTGCGCCTTGGATGGCAAAGCATCCACTGTTGATCTTGGATTGATGATTGATGAACACGGGCGCAGGGAATATTTCAATAACACGCTGGGCATTGGGTTTGGTGCGGTCGTTACCATTCGCTCGCACAAACTTCCCGTTTTGCGTGGGTTTCTCATGTATTTGACGGCTGTCATTCAAACCATCATTTTGGATCACAACCCTATGGCGATGCAGATTGAAACGGACGATCAAAAATGGCAGCAAAGTGTCATCTACCTTGTGATCTGCAATGGACCGCGTGAAGGCGGTGGTTTCCTCATCGCGCCCGAAGCAAAAATCGATGATGGGTTGTTCCATTACGCAATGATCACAAACGTCAGCCGCGCCATGATGTTCCGCATTGTGCCTGAAGTGATGAAGGGGACGCATGGTCGCTTTAAGCAGGTCCGCATGGGCACGTGCAAAAAGTTCACACTTACAGCAGACCGTCCGCTTTATATCCATGCGGATGGAGAAATCTTTACAGGACCTGGCACGGATCTTCGTAAGGTCAGTTTTGAAATCCTGCCGAATGCGCTCCAAGTCGTACGTGGGTAAGTCATAAGTAGACACGTAAACAGGTAGACAGGTACAATATATCTGTACTTGGGTCGCATGGCGACATTTACCTGCTTCCTTTTATACTTCATCTATGCCCGATCTTTTTCATTCACTCCTTAAACAGGATCTCGGACATCTGCGCATTGTTGCAGAATTATGGGGTCTCGACTTGGATTCTACTGACAGCGACGCGGCGTTAGAGAAACTGTCGACTTCTCTCCTTGAACCGGGTCTGCTTGCCGAATTAATAGACTCCCTCTCCTCGGAAGCGAATTCTGCCATCCAGGCCCTGGTCAGTTCCGGTGGCCGAATCCCCTGGCCCATGTTCACGCGCAAATACGGTGAGATCCGTGAGGCGGGCGCAGGGAAGCGCGATCGGGAGAAACTCTACCTTCAACCTGAGTCAGCTACAGAAACCCTCTTTTATCGCGGGCTTCTGGCACGCGCATTTTTTGATACAAAAAAAGGACCGCAGGAATTTGCTTACATCCCGGATGATCTGCTACATCTGATCAGCCATGTACTTAATCCAGATGAGGCCAGTGAAGACTCCGAGAATACAGAGCAAGAAGCTGTAGAAAACTCTGCCGCTCCTCCCTTGGGACGCGCTGCCTCGCCCGGTGAACGTGGGCGGGATATCCCCGCAAACGACTCCATTTTGGATGATGCAACGACTTTATTGGCAGCTTTACGCTTGGGTATCGAACCACCTAACACAGACATACCAACAAATATCTTACAGGCTTTGTTAGAATCATCAAACCTAATTAAGGCCTCAATACCTCAGCCGGAACCAGTAAAAGCATTTCTTGAATCGCCCCGTGGCGAAGCCCTAACATTGCTTCAAACTTCATGGATGGAAAGCGAAACCTTCAATGAGTTGTGCCTGATGCCGGGCATCATTTGTGAAGGCGAGTGGAAAAATCAGCCGCAGGAGACGCGTGAATTTTTATTAAATTTGGTAGATGCCATCCCAGAAGGCAAATGGTGGAGTCTCAACGCCTTTATTCGTGATATTAAACAGAAATATGCGGACTTTCAACGTCCGGCCGGCGATTATGATTCCTGGTTCATAAAAAGAGAATCGGATGGACAGTACTTGCGCGGCTTTTCCTCCTGGGATCAGCTAGATGGCGCGCTCATTAAATTCTTTATTACCCACATTTTGCACTGGCTCGGGCAGGTAGACCTGTGCTTCGTAGAAGGTGTAGCAGAACCTGCCTCCTTCCGAGTGACAAATTCGGACACTCACATCACCAGCAAAGAAGATAAAAAAATAAATATTTCCTCGCAGGGATTGATCTCAGTGCCTCGGCTCGCGCCACGCGTGGTACGTTATCAGGTCTCCAGGTTTTGCGAATGGGAAGAGCCGAAGGATGGTATCTTTCGTTATCGCATTTCAACAAACTCCCTGGCGAAAGCCAAAGAGCAGGGATTGAAGGTTGAGCATCTGCTTGCATTATTGACCAGGCACTCAGATCCAGGGATCCCGCCCACGCTCATCAAGGCCCTCAAACGCTGGGAAGTTAACGGCACAGAGGCGCGGGTGCAAACTCAGGTTATTTTAAAGGTGAGCAGACCTGAGGTGCTGGAAGAGATGCGCCGCAGGTCAAGTGTGGCAAAATTTCTGGGGGAGATATTAAGTCCAACAACGGTGGTCGTCAAAAGCGGAGCCATTCCCAAAGTGATGGAGGCGCTGACCGAGTTGGGTTTGCTGACAGAAGTGATCGTGGATTAGCCACCCAACGCCATTACAACCGTTTTGTTCAAATCCAGGGACTTGCCGCGTTCGAGGCCTGCTTCAATATCGTCAGAACGCACTTTCCTTAAGTCTTCAAGAACAAGTTGAATATCACGATGGGTGTCACTATTGGTTTCGGGGTGATCCATGCACAGACCCAGGATTTCAAGAGCAGAATCGCGTTTGCCCTGCCCTGCAAGGATATTTGCGTAGCCGACGAGCGAAAATAATACCCACGAAATGGAATCATTTTCAATATTGAGTTGGAGAGCTTCGCGCAAGGAAACATACGCCTCACGGAACTCACCCAGACCTACTTGTGAATAAACAAGATTGACCAGCATAATAGGCAGGGAATAACGATTGCCCAGTTCGCGCGCCAGCTTGATGCTTTCCAGTGTATAGGGCTTGGCTTCTGCATACTTTCTTTGAACACGAATCAGCTCACTTAGATTGTTATAGGTGCGTGCGAACCCATAACGGTCACCCGCGTTTTTGCAAATTTCGATTGCCTGAAGATGATACTCATGTGCCTGTTCGAACTGATGATTATTGACGCTGGTCATTGCAAGCATGTTCAATGAGAAGGCCTGTGCAATGGCGTCTCCGGTTTGCTTCGCAAATTTATAACTCTCTTCACCATATCTCTGTGCGTCGGCATATCTGCCCTGATAGTGACTGATGTATCCAAGATGAGCAAGTGTGTATGCAATCATTTCACCGTCATTTAATTCACGTGCGAGGCCAAGACTATTCTGCAAATGTAGTTCAGCCTGATCAAACTTACCTTGCTCCAGGCCAATACGGCCCAGACGCGCCAGGGCTTTTGACTCAAGATCCCGGTCAGGGATGGTGCGAGCAAGAGCAATACACTCCTCCAGACGGGCCGTGGCAGTAGTATGGTCGGTAAGCCAGAGCTGTGCCACACCGATCGTCAGCAATAGACGGGCGCGTATGGCTGGATTCGGATCTTTGGACGCGGCAAGGATGGCTAACGCATGCTCGGAGGCGGAAAGCGCTTCGCGATAAGCACTGAGGCGCATGGACTGCTCTGCGGCACGTTCCAGGAACTCAACCGCGTGCGCCGTATCGCCTGCCAGCTCATAATGCTGGGCGATCAAGCCAAGATATTCATCAATCCGCTCATGGCTTTGCTGGATCAGCCAATCCGCCGCCAGGCGATGATAAAGTTTGCGTTTGGCTTTCAACACGCGTTCATACGTAACTTCACGCAAAATCGCATGCTTAAAGGTAAATTCCTGCGCGCTGGCAAATGTAGATGGCTGATGGGAGAAGACCAGTTCCTTATTGCTCAAAGCGCTCAATGCCGAACGGACTTCCTCCCCGCCTGTGAGTGCCTGGGCAGCCTCTGAGCCGCGCATTGCCGCGACGGCAGCATCCCAAAATGTGCGACCGATGACCGCGGCGCGTTCAAGGACTTCGCTCTCCGTTGAGGGCAGCCGATCAAGACGAGCTTGCAGGACGCCCGTCAGCGTGGCAGGGACTCGCAATTGCGTCACACTGTGCGGTACGATTTGCCAGAGTTCCTCGCCCTTCACAATTACACCATCTTCGATCAGTACCTTGACCAGCTCTTCCAGATAGAAGGGATTCCCCTCCGCGTTTTTGGCAACGGTCTCCACAAGGTCTCGAGGGAGATCGGGTACATTTTGTAAAATTTCACGGACCAATTCGCGGCTGGCATTCAGATCAAGGCTCGTAATCGTCAGCACCGTACAAAGTGGGAAATTGCTTCCCCAGTTTGCATGTGATTCATCCAAGCTGGGACGCGTCGTGCACAAAATGAATATGGGCAAACTGGTTTCCAATTTTGCCAGATCTTCGATCAACTCGAGCGAGCCATTGTCTGCCCAATGGATATCGTCCAACAAAAGAACCACCGGTGCGTGCAGCGTAAGTTCTGCAAAGAACTGCACGATATGGTTGAAGGAACGATCTCGGATCTGGCGCGCATCGTTTCGAATGCCGTGCACGAAGCTGCTTTCAGAAAAATCAAAACCAAGCAATTCACCAATAAAGGCAGTCCGTTCTTCGCTTTCAACCTGGGTGATGGCAGTCATGCCAGTCATTAACTTTCCACGTGCCTCAGCTTGTGAATCGCTGTCCAGGATCTGAAAACGCTCGCTAAACACGTCACGCAATAAGCTGTAGGGCAGGCTCATCGTTTCTTCATCGGCACGGCCCTTGAACAAATAAAAATCGCCGGAACGTGAATCTAGCCGCGTTTCAAATTCGTAGATGAGACGACTCTTCCCCAGACCTGCCTCCCCTTTGACAATGGTCACGGTTACATGCCGACTACTGACACACTGCTCGAACGCTGATTGTATAGCCTTGAATTCTGCTTCACGCCCGACCATCCGGGTAGTGACGCCTTCAACCCCTCTTCTGCCGGTCCGAAATGCACGTGGCCGAACACGTTTCACCACATAAGTTTGTAATGGCTCAGTCTTGCCTTTCACGGTGAGCAACGTTTGCTTCTGGATATCAAAGACACCCCGCACCAGCTGATATGTATCACGAGAAATAAGGATGTCACCTCCCTGTGCAGCACTGACCAGGCGACTGGCCGTATTAACCGTATCACCCATCGCGGTGAATTCGCCCTGCGTGCCCACCGCACTTAGCAAAACCTGACCACTATTAATCCCTATTTTCAAGCCGATGGGAAGTGAGCCTACCTCTTTTTTGAACGCTTCCTGTATCTTGAGCGCTGCACGGACAGATCGTTCTGCATCGTCTTCGCGCGCGGTTTCTGTTCCCCAGAGCGCCATGACCGCGTCGCCAATATGTTTGTCAATATACCCGCCATATTCCTGAATGACACGGTCTGCTCGTTTCCACAGATAGTTAACTAGGTTGGTCACGTCCTCCGCATCCAAATGCTCTGAGAACGCGGTAAACCCAGAGACATCTGCGAATAAAACGGTCACCAGTTTGCGGCGCGCTTGATTCGGCGCATCCTGTTGCGTAGCCTGTCTTTCAAGGTCGCTTAATTGGTCACGTAAAACGGTCAGCGTTGTCTCTACCACTGCATCCCCCAGGACCGAACGCATACTGGCCAGACCTTCGAGGGCTCTTTTGATATCTGCAATTTGCTCGTGCAGGGGTTTGGCACTCATAGAATGGGAATATTATAAATTGAAATCCCGTTACCATCCGATTTTCAAATAATCCAAAATGCGCTCTTTTGGTCATTTTATTGATTCTCTTGCCTTTAATGACGATGCCTGTTTTAATCACCTGCCACAACGGTCTGTTCTCAAAAGGAGTTGGCATGATCAATCTGAAAGGGAAGGTTGCCGTGGTGACTGGGGCGAGCCGCGGCGTTGGCAAGGGTATAGCGCTTGGTTTAGGAGAAGCAGGTGCAACCGTTTATGTTACCGGACGGACGATCAAAGACAAAACAGATACTGGGAAATTAGGTGGAACAGTTTTTGAAACTGCAGAAGCCGTGACAGCGATGGGAGGCAAAGGTATTGCGATTCCATGTGACCATCGCGAAGATTCGCAAGTGGAGGAAGTTTATAACCAGGTTGCAAAGGAAAGTAAACGGCTTGATATTTTGGTGAACAACGCCTGGGGTGGATATGAAAATATGCGTGAAGGTCGAAGATTTACCTATTTCAAACCGTTTTGGGAACAACCCTTCTGGCGCTGGGACGCAATGTTCGACGCGGGAGTACGCGCCGCTTATATTTCCTCAGCGTTTGCCGCGCGCATGATGACCAAGAAAAAGAGTGGCTTGATCGTAAACATTTCTTTTTGGTCAGCACAAGTTTATCTGAGCAACA
>DATFQC010000150.1:0-7327 GCA_035264425.1 Anaerolineales bacterium | reverse complement strand
TTGACCTCGTAAAGATTCTCAAGCGTGCGATCTACAGCTTCAAAGTTCTTCTTGACAACCGCTTCGCCGCGCTTGCCATATGTTTTTTCAATGGCATGTTTGATTTCCGCGATTGCAGATTCACGTGGAAGAATTCCGCTGATCGCGAAGAAAGCGGTCTGCATAATAGTGTTCATGCGTCCGCCCATGCCGGTCTTCTCAGCAACCTCATAACCATTGATCACATAGAACTTGAGTTTTTTCTTGAGGATATCCCTTTGCACTTCACATGGCAACTGATCCCAAATCTCATCAGGGCCATACAAACTGTTCAGAAGGAAAATGCCACCTGGTTTGGCATACTTGAGCATATCCACGCGCTCAAGAAAGCTGTACTGGTGACAAGCAACAAAGTTCGCCTCATCCATCTCGACGAGATATGGCGCGCGGATGGGCTTTGAACCAAAGCGTAGATGTGACATTGTCACCGTGCCGGATTTCTTCGAGTCATAATAAAAATAGCCTTGCGCAAAGTTATCTGTTTCTTCACCAATAATCTTAATGGAGTTCTTATTTGCGCCGACGGTGCCGTCTGAGCCAAGACCAAAAAAGACGCACCGTACAGTCTCTTCAGGTTCGATCTTGAACGTCTCATCTACTTCCAGGCTGGTGAAGGCAACATCATCGTTGATACCCACTGTAAAATGATTCTTTGGTTCAGGTTTGGTCAGTTCATCCAGCGTGGCTTTGACCATGGCAGGTGTAAACTCTTTTGAGGAAAGGCCGTAACGCCCACCAATGACTTTGATACCAGTTCGATTACCTTCGACCAGTGCATTGATAATATCAAGGTAAAGCGGCTCTCCAGAAGTACCCGGTTCTTTTGTACGGTCAAGCACAGAAATTGATCTGACGGTTTGTGGTAAAGCCTTGACAAAGTACTCCAGTGAAAAGGGGCGATATAGTCTTACACAGACTACTCCAACTTTTTCGCCTCGTTCGGCGAGATAATTGACTGTCTCTGATGCTGTTTCGGCACCGGAACCCATGATCACCACCACTCGTTCCGCTTCGGGATGACCGATGTAATCAAACAGGTTGTACTGGCGGCCTGTGACTTGAGCGAATTTATTCATCGCTTTCTGGACAATGCCTGGAGTGGCCGTATAGAACGGATTGACCGCCTCGCGCATTTGGAAGTATACATCCGGATTCTGAGCGGAGCCGCGTAGTACCGGATGGTCTGGGGATAATGCACGTGCCCGGTGAGCACGCACCAGGTCTTCATCGATGAGTGAGCGGAGTTCTTCATTCGTAAGCTGAAAGATCTTTGTCACTTCGTGTGAGGTTCGGAATCCATCAAAAAAGTGCAGGAAGGGTACACGGGATTTAAGCGTTGACATTTGCGCAATAGCGGCGAAATCATGTGCCTCCTGTACATTGCCGGAGGAAAGCAGAGCCCAACCTGTCTGTCGCACCGCCATCACATCCTGATGATCGCCGTAAATGGAAAGAGCATGTGCAGCGATGGCCCGCGCCGCAACGTGAAATACAGTGCTGGTTAGTTCGCCTGCAATTTTGTACATGTTTGGGATCATCAGCAGCAGACCCTGCGAAGCAGTGAATGTGGTTGTCAGTGCACCGGTCTGGAGTGCTCCATGGACTGCACCTGCTGCTCCACCTTCTGATTGCATCTCCACAACAAGAGGAATTGTGCCCCAAAGATTTGGTTTGCCTTTCGCTGACCATTCATCTGCAAACTCACCCATGCCTGAGGAGGGGGTGATTGGGTAAATTGCAATGACTTCACTCAACCGATGAGCTACCGATGCTGTGGCTTCATTGCCGTCTGTCATAATTACTGGTTTTTTCATACTGACTCCTTGGAACAGGTGTAAAACCTGTGTATTTACTCTGTCCGGACAAGTTTATCCCCGTTGACCTCTGGGAGTTAGTTATGAATGACTTAATTCCCCATGCCTGTTGTCATATTTCGGACAAAAATGGTAGAAATGAAAAACAGGAGCGGTTTCGCTCCTGTTTTTCATCACTTTTCACTTTTGTTACGCAGCTGGAATTTGCCCAAGTTCTGTGTAAATTAGAAGGCCATTCTGCTGCGCGACTGCAACCATAAGGTCAGCGCCTTTCGACACACCCCCAATTCTTAATACTGCATCACACTTTTCCAGTAAACGTTCAGCGATAGGATGGAAGATCTCATTGTATGCTTTGTCGCCGACCTGTTTTGAGTCTGCCAGCTGTAATAACGGAAGCGCAAACCATTCCCCCAATACAGGAATGTGCCCCAGGCGGAAAACAGGCAGAGCAAAGGATTCCATGAACTGTACATTTGCTGCCATCTTTTGTGGATCATCATTCGTCCCGGAACGATAGGGCCCAGCGATGAGAATCATCATTGGCTTAGCCAAGATATTTCTCCAAATGAGGTCTTGCCAACAGCCAGGCCGCCAGCGACTTGGCATCGAGCATTTCGTCGCTTTGGAATAATTCAATTGCCTTCCTGACGGGAATCTTTTCCACCTGCAAAAATTCATCAAAATCTGCCTGTAATGGATTATGCTTCAATTCAGTTGCCAGGAATACAGCCATAAATTCAGTGGAATATCCGGGCGCAAGATAAAAATTTCCCACTTTCTTCAATTTGCCCGCTTCCATGCCGGTTTCTTCACGAATCTCGCGCGCGGCACATTCTTCAAATGGCTCTTCTTTATGACGGGTACCGGCGGGGAGCTCAAGTAGATCTTGTTGAGCCGCGTGACGATATTGGCGAACCAGCAGTAGATTCCCATCATCATCGATGGGTACCACTACTACAGAACCACCATGTTCAATAATTTCGAGTTTGGTTTCATCTCCAGTAGGAGTTTTGAGATAATCACGCCTAACCTTGAACGCACGCCCCTGTAACAATGTTTCTGATTTGATCAATTCAAATGGCATGAAAAAATCCTTGTTTGTGATATTGTCAACAAATTATAAGACAAAAGCCCAGGCAATTAATTGCCTGGGCTTTTCTTTAAAGCTGTTTTCTAGGGGATACTCAACTGCTGGCCAGAAGTTAATGCAGCGCCCACAGAAATGTTATTGGCTTGCGCGATGGCCGATGGATCGACGTCTCCAAAGATACAGGCAACCCCATAAACTGTGTCGGTCGATGAAGCCGTGAATGTGCCTGGGTGATTTCGTAAGGCACGGGTACCGGGGAAACTTCCGCTCTGTGGAATTTTCAAAGTGAGATTGGGATAGTAAATATCTCCATTTGATAGACCATTGAGATTTAACAATTGACCGGGGTCAACATCAAAGCGCCTCGCAATGCAATAAGGGAATTCACCTTTTTGCAAAGTATAACTTGCCGGGCGTGAGCCCACTGGTGCTGAGGTAGGTAACGTGCCACCATATGTGGCATTCACCGCCAGAGTTGCCGTGGAAGTAAACGCTGGATTGGTGGAAACTTGTGGTGTAGCTGTTGCGGATGTATCTTGTGGCGTCACACCCACTGAAAGTGTTTGCGTTGGAACTGCAAACGGCGTCCCTGTCTGTGCAACCGCTGTCTGAGTCCCAAAAATAGCAATGTCACTCATCGTAATGTCGGGTGTTCCTGGTGTAGTAAACAAACTGGTTGGGTTGATCGGCGTATTGGTGACGGCTGGTGCCGTTGAGTATGGCTGATTACATGCAGAAGCAATCACTGCAATCAGCACAAGTGTGGAGGCGACTATCGAGCCTCGTTTCATACTGGCCATATGCATCTCCTCGACTCTAACAAATGTTTTAATGATGGTAGCACATCCCATTTAACGCGTCAAGCTATGGGATGGGAAATTAGAGGGATATCATCATGAACATTGAAAATCAGATAATATTTGATTTACGTGAGTGAGATCTTCGTTGCTTGCACGACTTTGAGCTTGCACCCGTTTCCAAGCTTCACACAACCCTCTGCGGATTCCATTATCTTGTTTAAAGATATCACTGGATAATTTTGCTGCGACTTCTATATTTCCAATCAATGCCTGTGCTTCCATATAGGTTAACAATTCGAATGGATCTTCAGGTTTGTACCCAAGTGATTTAGCTTTATTGATAAGGTCGATTACCTGCTTCCAATTATTTTGTTGATAAGCTAACTCTGCCTTTGCAAAGTAATAACACCAGGTGTGCTTGGGCTCAGATAAAAAAGGCAGCTTTACGGTTTGGTCAGAATCCAAAATAATATTTGAAGGATTAGAAAGAGGAATTGCATTTACCAAAAAACGTGATTGTCGTCCATAAGTGAAGTCATCGCCACGCGCGCCATCCAGTACTCGCAGGCAACCATTTTTTGGCATAAAAATTACCAACACCTGGGAGGTGGAGCCACGGAAGTTCACTCTTCTGATCGGCAGAGTGATTTCCGTATTCGGCTCGAAGGAAGGTAACGATGTTCCAGCTAACCGCTTCTCGGTATAAAACAGAGCGTAGGACAAATCCCCATTTTCATCTACAGGACTGCTGCGCTTGTAGTTTGGTGCATACATCCAATTGATAGGCGCGGTGAAAGAAAGATCGGTTTCATAATCGATCGGTAATTGATCAGTGAGAAGCGCTGTGTTTGGTTTCATGGCAGGGATACGCCACGCTAACTGCCAGTAGATTTCCTGCTGTTTGGCCCAATCTCTGCGAAAGATATTTGCGTTAAAAAACTGCTGCCCGATCCCGAGGGCAATCAGTAGAGCGAACACATACATTTTGATGCGAGAGTTTTTGATCAAAAAATCAATCAACCCTGTCATAAAGAGACTGCCCCCCAACATCATCGAGATCATGAAACGGTCATAACTGGATTGGAGCGTGAGAGGTAACCCCGCCGCAAAGGAAGGAATACGCCCAAGCACTATTCCTGTTAATCCAATCAAAATCGCAGAAATTGCGAACGTTTTTCTTTCGCCTCCGAGCAGATCAAGTTTAGTGAAGTAAGCAAGTAAAAGAATAAACGCGAGGCCGATCAACGCCAATGTGGCGAGGTTTGTGGGGGCGATGATGGCTTTTGAGGTGAGCACGAGTACCTGTGCCCAGACATAAAATCCCGCCTTCCATATTGCTTCTCCCACAGTAGAAAACATTCGCAGAAGAGTAACTGGCTGTTTCACCACTTCCACCTCGTAGGATTGATAGCCCCCTATTGTGTAGAAATAAGCCAGCCAAGCTGCATTCGTCAGCCATATCAAAAAATAGGGTATCCACCTTTTTAATACTTGAAAAAATCTTTGCCAAAATCCATTGATTTCCTCTGAAAGAATGACCCACATGAAGAGGAAGCGCAAGGGTTCAATGCTAAGGAAATATTCAGTTGGAAAAACGCCCGTGATCAATAATAGAAGCGCGTAAATAGTGTTCGATCTAAATTTATTTGGATTGCGTAACGCCCGCGCGGTGAAACCAAACGAAAGCAGATAAAAAATAAAAGGAATCCACTCCTGGTTGATATGCGTGAATGCCACCCAATGCTGACTGTAGCCCGGGAAAATCAGAAAGAGCAATGAAGCAATCAGAACCTGTCGCTTATACTGAGGCCAAACTTGATTTACCGCGAACCAGGCCGAAAGTCCAGAAATGAAGCGAATAGCAAGGGCAAAAATCTGCCAATAAACGGGGACCGGCGGAATGAGGCTCGTTGTTATAAAAAAGATTGGTCCTAAAAAAGGACGGACCCCTGCAAAAGCAGGAATAAACTCATGGGGTCCAAGGAATTTTGCAATCCAGGCGAAAGGCCAGTCATCCCAATAAAAACCTGTGAGCGGGAGTAACAAACCATAAGCAACAACGGTGACAAGCAAAAATAAGAGCGGAATGCTCCGCTCGATAGGACGCTTGGCTTCCATGTGTTTCATTATAAGAGAAAAGCCGCTTATGCAGAGCGCTTTCTTTCTTTGGAGAATTTGTTAATTGGGCTCGACAGCAAATATATTGATCAGTTGATGTTTCCCCTTGAAGAGCGTAGGACCAAGCGGGTCAAGATGTATATTTTTCGATAGCCCTTCACTGGTGTATTGATCGATCAAAATAGGTCGTTGAGTTTCTTTCGTATGTTTTTCAATCCGAGCCGCGAGATTTACCGTATCGCCAACACATGTGTAGGTAGCGCGGTACTGGGTACCCGTAAAACCAGCGATCACTTTGCCGGTCGCAATGCCAATTCCAATCTTAATCTGTACTTTGTTCCGTGCGGCTTGTTCCAGGTTAAAGCCTTTGAGTAACTCTATCATTTCGAGCGCAGCTCGCACGGCGTGTTCACAATGACCCTCTTGATAAATGGGTGCCCCGAAAATAGCCATTAGGCCATCACCCTCCAGTTGGTTGACCGTTCCATGATTTCCGATAATTGCTTCGAACATCAAGGCAAAATAATTATTTAACAACTCGATTGTATCGGTGGGATCCTGTTTTTCGCCGATAGTTGTGAACGAGCGGATATCTGCGAACATCACACTTGCATTGACATATTTGCCGCCAAGCGAAAACCCTGTTTTCAGTAGTTCATCTGCAATTTCCTTTGTGGCGAAGGTACGGAATAACTTTCGTTGTTCATCACGCAAGCGTTTTTTTTCAAGGCTGGCATTCACCCGCGCCCGCAATAAAATCGGGTTGACCGGTTTGTTGAGATAATCTTCCGCGCCCAGCTCCACGCATTTGACGACGCTATCAATTTCATCCAGCGAAGAGGTCATGATAATGGGAATATCACGAAGCTCTGGATCCTGCAAACAGGTTTCGAGCACCTCATATCCATTCATCTCTGGCATTTCGATATCCAGCAAGACGAGATCAAAAGCTTCTGTGCGCAGTTTATTCAGCGCCTGCTTCCCATTTTCTGCGGTCTCGACTTTATGTCCATCGCCTTCAAGCCCACGTGCCAGCAAAATACGGTTAACCTTATTGTCGTCGACAACAAGAAGATACCCGGGCTCACGGGGATACTTCATGCGCGCATTCCCTTTAATTCTTCGGCGACTTTGCTAAACGCTTCATTCAGAGCCTCCAGCCGGTTCCCGACCTCAAGATTGCTTTCTTTTCCCATCATTTCCAATTCTTTCGCAAGTGCACCGAGTTCTGTCGCACCAAATGTATTGGCATTGGATTTTAACGAGTGGGCATTGCGCCGAAATGACTCTATATCTTTTGTATTCAACGCGGTCTGCATGTTCTGTATCATATTTGGAGCGTCGTCGAGGAATGCATCGATCAATTCATTGATGAAATCGGCGCCAGACATTTGTTTGAGTTCATTGAACGTTTCTTGATCAATTATGGGCATGGGCCTCCTTAATTATGGCACTGTGAGCCA
>DATFQC010000149.1:0-3708 GCA_035264425.1 Anaerolineales bacterium | reverse complement strand
AACTGACCGAACTATCGAATAAATGGTTTAAAGAGGATTTGACTCAGGGTCTAGTCGACTGAATTAAATCACCAGCTATAGGGAAGCGGCTTTATGCCGCTTCTCTACTTTTATTTATTTGTTGATTCTCTCACATGCTTTCTATTCTTTGAACAGGTAGACATTATGCATCCTGATACCACTGCATCTTTGCCTAACTCAGCTACAACTCAGGCTGAGTTGCTCTACCAGGCTCAGCAACGAAAAGACCGTCAATTCCAGGTTTTTGTGGGTGCTACTTGGCTTATTATTCTACTATTTTTGGTTTTTCTTTTCAGCGGGCCAATCAAAATTGACCGACAATTTATCGCCGACAATCTTCTATTTGTGGCCGGGGGACTCGGGGAAACCATCCGCATTTCGATTGTATCCATTGCGTTTGCAACTCTGCTTGCCCTGCTGGCTGCATTGGGCCGTCTTTCTACGGTGCCCCCGATTTATGCTCTGAGTACTTTTTATGTTTCGCTTATCCGCGGCACACCACTTTACCTGCAGATTTTCTTCTTCTTCCTGGCTCTTCCCCAACTTGGCGTCATCCTGCCTGGATTTTGGGCAGGTGTCATCGCCCTGAGTCTTAACTACGGGGCCTATATGTCTGAAATTTTCCGGGCTGGCTTGAGTTCAGTAGGCAAGGGACAGCGCGAGGCTGCCATAGCCCTTGGCATGACCCCGGGACAAACCATGCAGCGAGTTATTCTGCCGCAGGCACTTCGCTTTGCGATTCCGCCAACGGGAAACGAATTTATTGCCATGACAAAAGATTCAGCTCTTGTGGCTGCGACGGGTTTTGTGCATGAGCTGATGTGGCGAGCCACAAAAGTTGGCCGCGCCCAATTCCATAACCTCGAAGCATTAATTATGGCGGCGATCTTCTATTGGATCATGACATTAATTTTGACTGCTTTGCAAAGTCGTATCGAAAGCCGTCTTGCCAAGGGAGATCGCTGAGATGACACCAATTGTACAAGTCACCAAACTCGATAAATATTTTGGGCGTTTACACGTTCTGAAGCAGGTCTCAATGGGTGTGGCACCGCGCGAAGTTGTATGCATTATTGGGCGGAGCGGCTCAGGGAAAAGCACGTTGCTACGCTGCATTAACTTTCTCGAAGAACCTTCGTTTGGCACGATCGAAGTGGATGGGTTAAAGGTAGAGGCCAGCCAAAGGGGAAAAGAACGTCGTCAGCTTGTCCATGATGTAAGGTTAAAAACAGGCATGGTCTTTCAGGAATTCAATCTCTTCCCTCACATGAGCGTGTTGGAAAATGTGATCGAGGGACCGGTCACCGTCAAAGGTATGGATCGCGCCAGGGCAGTCCAATTGGCTGAGGAAAACCTTGATAGTGTTGGCTTGCTATTCAAGAAGGATGAGTACCCGAACCGTCTTTCTGGTGGACAAAAACAACGCGTCGCGATTGCCCGCGCACTAACGATGGAACCGCGCGTCATGCTCTTCGACGAACCCACCTCCGCGCTCGACCCGGAACTGATCGGCGAAGTGCTGAACGTGATGAAGAAAGTCGCCAAGGATGGCATGACGATGCTGGTCGTTACCCATGAGATGGGGTTTGCACGCGAAGTTGCCGACCGCGTACTCGTCATGGCAGATGGCGAGATCATCGAAGACTCAAAGCCAGATGCTTTATTTAGCCAGCCGAAAGACCCGCGCACAAAGGCATTGATCGACCGTTATCGTACCGGAAGCAATTAGGATCCTTATGGTTATTGCAATTACGAGGGACATCAGTCCGCGCTTTAACGAATGTGAGATCACGCACATCGAGCGCACACCCATTGATTTGGATAGTGCGCGCGCCCAACACCACAATTATGTGGATATGCTAAAAAGACTGGGATGCAACGTGATCGAACTTCCGCCTGAAGCAGATCTGCCCGACTCTGTCTTTGTCGAAGATACAGCTTTTATTTTGCCAGAAGTAGCGGTCATGACGCGCCCCGGCGCTGATTCTCGAAAACCTGAAACGGAATCCATCATACGGGCGTTATCCCAACACATCAAACTTATTCACGTTCGCGAGCCCGCCACGATTGATGGCGGTGATGTTCTGGTGCTTGGAAAAAAAATCTATGTTGGATTGTCGAGCAGAAGCAACCAGGAAGCCATTGATCAATTAAATGAACTGCTTGCTGAATATGGCTACACGGTCACAGGGGTGCAGATGCATGATTGTCTGCATTTGAAAAGTGCGGTCACACGCGTGGATGACAAAACGTTGCTGATCAACAAAAGCTGGGTGGACACCCATCACTTCGAGGATTTTGATCTGATCGAAGTTGATCCAGCCGAACCATCCGCAGCTAATTGTTTACCGGTTGCGGAATCGATTATTTTCCCGATTGTATTTCCAAAGACACGTGCAAGGCTTGAAGCGAAGGGTTATAAAGTGGTCTCGATTGATATCTCAGAACTCGCCAAGGCGGAAGGCGCGGTAACCTGTTGCAGCTTGATCATCGTTTGAGAAACCCTAAAACTTTTTGTGTGAAATTCTTTATTGTGAAATCAAAGAGGATTATTATTTCGCTTGTCTAAGGGCAAAGAAAACCTTGAGGGTTTGAACGGTGAAAACAAAATCCCCGGCGAAAACGGGGATTTTTCTCTGTCTCGTATGCGCTGGAGAGGACTTGAACCTCCACGCCTTTCGGCACATGGCCCTCAACCATGCCTGTCTGCCAGTTCCAGCACCAGCGCTCAAGCACGGCGTATTATAATCGGCTTGCTTTGCTTGTCAAGCAAATGAAATCTTGGTAACTTGCAAAGGCTAACTTTCGCAAGTTACCAAAGGAGACATCATGACCAGAATTGTTGTGGATGCAATGGGGAGTGACAATTATCCAACTCCAGATATACAGGGTGCAGTGATGGCTGCGCGTGAATATGGAGTGGAAATAATTCTTGTAGGAGATGTCTCAAAGATACAGCCCATCCTTGATTCTCTTGATAGCCGAAGTTTGCCAGTACGCCTGGTCAATGCACCCGAAATGTTGACAATGCACGACAAAGGCGAAGATCTTGTGATGAAGGCGCGGCATAAAGAAGCACAAAACTCCATGGCTATTGGGCTCGATCTCGTCAAAAGCGGTGAAGCGGATGCTTTCGTGACTGCCGGCAACACCGGTGCGGCGATGGTCACCTCGTTGTTCAGACTGGGACGCATCCGTGGCGTGGATCGTCCTGCCCTGGCCGGGCCATTCCCCACTGCAACAGGCATCTGCAACATTGTCGACATCGGCGCGAACCCAGATTGCAAACCCGAGAATCTTTTGCAGTTTGGGATTATGGGAAGTGTTTTTGCTGAACGGGTGCGTGGTGTAAAAAACCCCAGGGTTGGACTGATCTCAAATGGAGAAGAAGCAGGGAAGGGAAGTGAGCTTGTCAAGGAAACCTATCCGCTTCTGGCAAATGCAAAACTCAATTTCATCGGAAATGTGGAGGGAAAGGAAATTTTTAACGGTGGCGTGGATGTGGCCGTCACCGATGGATTTACAGGAAATGTCTTTTTGAAAGCGACAGAGGCGGTAGCGAAACTGATGATCGAGAAAATCCGTGAGACGATCAGAAATGGGAATCTATCCACGAAGGTTGGCGGAGCGCTAGTCAGACCAGCCCTTGGCTCCATTCGAAAAATGCTCGATCCCTCTGAAGAAGGG
>DATFQC010000148.1:0-4843 GCA_035264425.1 Anaerolineales bacterium | reverse complement strand
GAGTTCTCCGTCGGTCATGCGGGTTTTATGGCGATTGGAGCCTATGCAGCCTCTCTCCTCACAGTGTGGGTGTTCCCACCCAGCCTGGGCGCTTTGATCTTTCCCCTGGCCTTGCTTGCCGGGGGAGCTGCTGCGGGGATTGCCGGGTTAGGGATTGCTGTTCCCTCCTTCCGCACTCGAGGGGATTATCTGGCAATTGTCACCCTGGCGTTCAATATGATCATCAAAAGCGTGCTGGAAAACATTGACGCGGTTGGGGGTCCGCGCGGCTTTATGGGCATGCAAAAACTGACCAGCCTGTGGTGGGTTTATCTGATTGTCATTCTGGTTGTTTTTCTGGCGCGAAATTTTGTCTTTTCGAATTTTGGGCGCGGCGTGCTGTCCATTCGCGAGGATGAGATTGCTTCTGGGCTGGTGAGCGTGAATACCCGCCAGGTAAAAGTCCTGACATTTGTCTTTTCCGCATTTCTGGCCGGGATCGCTGGCGGCTTATTTGCCCATGAGCTTCAGTTTATCAACCCCCGCTCGTTTACCATTCTCAAATCCACGGATATGCTGGTCATGGTGTATTTGGGCGGAGTGGGAAGCCTGGGCGGTTCCATTTTGGGTGCCACCGTTTATACGGTTGTCACAGAAGGATTGCGGACAGTTCTGCAGCAAGTGGGCATTTCACAGGAATGGCGTCTTGTGGTTGCTCCCCTCATGTTGATCCTTCTCATGATCTTTCGCCCCTCTGGCATTATGGGGCTGCGGGAGTTTCGCTTCTTAATCCCGCGTGCTGAAACGCGGGAAGCGCTGGCAGAGTCTCGAAAGCAACTCCAGGCAGCAAAACACCCAAGCGAGGTATTGCCATGACACTGCTGTGTATTGAACATCTCACTCATTATTTTGGTGGTTTGCGGGCTGTGCAGGATTTCAACCTTGAACTGCAGTCTGGTGAGCTAGTTGCCATCATCGGTCCCAACGGAGCGGGAAAGACCACTGTCTTCAATCTCATCACTGGCGTCTATCGCCCAACCGAGGGAAAGATCCTCTTCAAGGATCAAAATCTAATGGGTCTCCCGACTCACAAAATCATCAGCCGCGGCATCGCTCGTACGTTTCAAAATATACGGTTGTTCAAAGAACTCTCCGTGCTGGACAATGTCCGCATCGCTCACTACACCCAAATCGGATATTCTCCCTGGGAAGCGTTACTGAACCTGCCACGTTTCACTCGGGAGGAGACACGGATTCGCACACAGGCATTAGAGCTACTGGATATTTTCGGCATGGCAGACCGGGCCGAGGCGATTGCCAAGAACCTGCCTTACGGTCAGCAGCGCCGGCTGGAAATTACCCGCGCCCTGGCGACTCGTCCCTCTCTGTTACTCCTGGATGAGCCTGCTGCCGGGATGAACCCCAACGAGATGGAACGGTTGATGGAAACAATTTTGTGGATGCGTCAGGAATTCAAACTGACCATCTTGCTGATCGAACATCAGATGCGGGTGGTGATGGGGATCACGGAACGCATTAAAGTTTTGGATTTTGGGGAAACGATTGCCGAAGGGACGCCGCAGGAGATCCAAAACAACCCTCGTGTGATCGAGGCGTATCTAGGCCAGGAGCTACCGACATGAGTTCAAACGGCACATTGCTTTCCATCCGGGATTTGCATGTTGCCTACGGCAGCATTCTCGCCCTGCAAGGAATTTCCCTGGAGGTCCGCGAAGGGGAGATTGTTACCCTGATCGGCGCCAACGGGGCAGGGAAGTCCACACTGCTGCGCGCCATCTCAGGGATGGTCCCCATCCGCAGTGGAACGATTACCTTTGGCTCTATAAACCTGGGGATCACCCCGGCTCACCGCATTGTGGAATTGGGCGTCGCGCATGTACCCGAAGGGCGGGGTATCTTTGCCAATTTGACTGTGCTTGAAAACTTGAAACTGGCGACCTGGAGTCGCAAAGATCGAAAAGATCTCCGGCAGGAGTACCAGCGTGTTTTTGACATTTTCCCCCGCCTGGCGGAGAGGCAATATCAACCCGCGGGTACACTCTCGGGCGGTGAACAGCAAATGCTGGCCGTTGGACGTGCACTCATGACCCGCGGACGACTTGTGCTGCTGGATGAGCCCTCGATGGGCTTGGCTCCTGTATTGGTACGAGAAATCTTCCAGACCGTGCGCGAAATTAATGCCGGTGGGACAACGATCCTGCTGGTCGAGCAGAATGCTCGTCAGGCGCTAAAACTGGCGCACCGGGGCTACGTGCTCGAAACCGGGCGTCTCACCGTTGCGGGCCCGGCAAGTGAGCTTATGGATGACCCAGGCGTGAAAGCAGCCTATCTGGGTGGCTAAAGTACGGAAAAAAGCTTATCACAATTCGGGCTGGGATCACATCAGAGGGGATAGAGTGACGCGCCAATCCCTGCCAAAACTTTTCTATAGGAATCGATAAGAATCATTGCATTCCCTTTTGTACAGTCTTTACAATGTTTTTTTGAATGGGTATTTTGATATACTTGACCTATGTCACCGGACAAAGTCGGCAGATATAAGATCAAATCTGAGCTAGGTCGCGGCGGGATGGCAACGGTCTACCGAGCCTTTGATCCGATTTCCAACCGTGAGGTGGCGATCAAAGTTTTGCCGCCGGAGATGCTGCATAACCTGCTGACGCGGGCTCGTTTTAAGCGCGAACTTAAACTGATCGCTTCCCTGGAACACCCAGCGATTGTTCCAGTTTATGATGTTGGGGGAGAGGACAATCACCAGCCGTATTTTGTCATGCGCTATATGTCCGGGGGATCTCTTTCGGAAATGATCAGAAAGGGAAAATTTTCCCTGCGGGATGCCGCGTTGATCATCGAGCGGCTGGCTTCCGCGCTCGATCATGCACATTCGAAAGGGATCATCCACCGCGATATCAAACCTGATAATGTCTTGTTCGATGCGAGTAATAATCCTTATCTGTCAGATTTTGGGGTGGCAAAACTTACCGAAGCCGCGGTTTCTGCGACGGATGCCAGTGCCAATGAGGCAATGGGCACCGCGGCCTACATCAGCCCCGAACAGGCGCGCGGCGAGGATATCGACAGTCGCGCCGATGTTTACGGGCTCGGTGCCATCCTCTATGAAATGCTGACCGGCGAGTCACCTTATCACGGGAATACTGTCATTGGCATGGCTCTTCAGCACGTGAACGATCCCGTCCCAAATGTTTTGAAAATCCGCCCGGATCTTCCCGGTGAAGTGGATGTCCTGATCAAAACGGCCATGGCGAAAAACCGGGAGAATCGTTATGCCACCGCCCTAGATCTGGCGCGGGAATTGAACAACGTTGCGTTCGAGGGTGAGCACACCGTTCCAAAATTCCCAGCGCTGGTTGACAGACAAACTGCACATGGTCGTTCTTCCGGCCGAGCAGGCTGGATTGTCGCTGGCTTGATTTTATTACTTGCACTGGCGGGCGGAGCCTATGGTTTCCGCGGGCAGTTGCCCTTTCTCTCCGCGTTCGTGTTATCTCCCACGGTGGTTGCCATTTCTTTGCCTCCGACCCTGGCCCCAACGACTACGGAAACGTTTACGCCTGAGCCTACTTTAACGCCTGCACCCACTGCAACAATTGGAACCGCAATGCCCGAAGTTCCATCCATCCCCGGCGGCGCGGACAAAGTGGCGTTCGTTGCAGGAAATCAGCTTTACCTGATGGATGTGGATGGCACTAACCTGATCCAGGTCCGGACAGATAATTCCGCCAAATCCCATTTGCATTGGATACCGGATGGGCGCCTGACCTATGTTTCGCGCAACTGTGTTTATCTGCTGGATATCGATACACGGCAGCCTCAGGAAGTCATGTGCTTCGTTTCGGGGGAGGAGCTCGAAGATTTTCAAGTCTCTCCGAATGGCAAACTGGTCGCCATCAGCGTCCAGCGTACTTTGAATATCCTCCCATTTGACCTCAATCTTTTGAAAGAAGTCGATACAAGATTTAGCCTGCTGGCGCTCAGGGAAAATTGTTTCTATAACCAATATGCATTCAGAGAGGTGCTCTGGGCGAAAAATGGGACTCAGATCGCGGCGCATGTAGTGGATACCGAGCTGGTCAGTTCTGACCAAATTTTTCTTTTGAATGTGGATATTCCCAACTGCGATACGGTGGGACCCGTCCGCGTTGCCAAGGTCCCTGGCGTACGCCTTACTTTTAGTGGCGATAGTACGAAACGGATCACCAGCTATGACTGGGATGGTGATCATTTGTTCCTGTTGAATGACAATATTCGGAATGATGGCTTCGGTGATTTGTATCAATATGACAGCCAGACGCGCACGGGTGAAAAAATAAATCCCATCAACGGGCTTTGTTGTTATCGCGATGCTCGCTGGAGCCCGGATAAAAAATATATCTTTTTTGTGTTTCAACGTTTGGGGACGACTGAGCTTCAGTTCTATTATGCGCCGATTGCAGATGTGGGGAAGAGCGAGTCCTGGGTTCCCATTCCGGATATAGAATCGCTGTTCTCAACCCCACGTGAGAAACCACAGCCCGCCTTACGACCTATCCAATAAATTCAATATCCCGCCTTTTGAGGCGGGATATTTTTATAAAAACCTTGACGTATTCCTAATTCCATACTATTATCAACTTGATAATAGTATGGAATTCGCTCTACTGAAAGGATGTCTAGTGATTGATTCTTCGACCCTTACGAAAAAGTTTCAAAAAGAGATGAACGCGGGGATCGCTTCATTGGTGTTGCTCAGCGTGCTGAAGAAAAGCAATGAGCCAATGTATGGTTATCAGATCGCTAAATTGCTCGAGGAATACAGCGGAGACGCATCCTTTATGAAGCAGGG
>DATFQC010000147.1:0-2604 GCA_035264425.1 Anaerolineales bacterium | reverse complement strand
ACAATGCGACGTAGAAATTTTCGAATCATTATTGTTGGTTTTGTTTTAATTGTCCTCGCTCTCGGATTTTATTTCTTTATGCTATCCATCGCCTCGACTTCTAACGATCCGGCGACATTGATGCAGACGGTCGGGACAGTTTCTGGCGCAGTCGTAGGCCTTAGCCTCGTCATGGTCATCCTCGGGCTCATTGGTAAAAAGGTGTAGCCGAAAACGCCGAATGTGAAAACTGCGTTCATCTGAATTGACGAGGATTTGGAGAAAACGCTTCCTGCGTAACTTCATGGATTGTGAAGCAAAGTCTGCTTATCTGCTGATCAAAAAAATTACGACCGCAACCATGACGAGATACACGAATTCGGGGCTGGTATATAGTTTCATTTTGGCCTCCACTCAAGATAACGAACTGTGGACAGTTCAGTTATTTCATGTGTCCTTAATCCTTTCACAGTTTTCGAGTATGATTAGCGAAAATCCCCAGCTTTAGACGTATTTTGAAAGGAATAGATGTCGCAGCGGGATTTTGCTCCGCCTGTTTTTCGCCGGGAGGGAATCGACGGTTGTTGCTGCTACATCCACCTGCATTGTGAGCTCACCAGGAAAAACAAGTGAGCAAGGATCTTGTTGCAATCAACACGCCACCATTCATCAAAAAGGAAACGACTTATGAAAAATATTCTTTGCATCGGGGCCGGATATGTAGGCGGCTCGACCATGCCGGTCATTGCCAGCCATTGTCCTGAATATCGGATCGTCGTTGTGGATATCAATGAGGCACGCATTGCCGCCTGGCAATCTGATCAACTTCCCATTTATGAGCCCGGGCTCGACGAAATTGTTCGCCAGACGCGCGGCAAGAACCTTTTCTTCTCGACCGAGATCAACCGTCATATTGCGGAGGCCGATATTATCTTTGTCAGTGTGAACACACCGACCAAGACGTTTGGTCAGGGAGCAGGGCGAGCCGCGGATCTGCAATATTGGGAAAAGACTGCCCGTCAAATTTTGGAGAACTCCACCTCCTCAAAAATCGTAGTGGAGAAAAGCACGCTCCCCGTTCGAACTGCGGAAGCGATGGAGAGAATCCTTAACTCCAACAATAAAGGACTGCACTTTGACGTACTATCCAACCCTGAATTTTTAGCAGAGGGTACGGCTGTACAGGATATGCAGAAACCCAACCGGGTGCTCATCGGGGGTCGTGAAACGGAATCAGGCCAACAGGCCGTAGCACAACTCGTTGAGTTGTACGCTCAGTGGGTAGAGCGCGATCGGATCATTACCACCAACCTGTGGTCCAGTGAGTTATCCAAGCTGGTCGCCAATGCATTCCTTGCGCAACGAATCTCCTCGATTAACGCCATCTCCGCTCTTTGTGAAAAAACGGAAGCAGACATAAATGAGGTGGCAGCTGCCATTGGACATGATGAACGAATTGGACGCTATTTCCTGCGTGCCAGCGTCGGCTTCGGCGGTTCGTGCTTCAAAAAAGATATTTTGAATCTGGTGTATTTGTGTGAGCATTATGGGTTGCCTGAAGTGGCACGATACTGGGAACAAGTGGTAGCTATGAACGAATATCAGGAAGCGCGCTTTGCAGCCAACATGGTCACCTCCATGTTTAATACCGTCGCCGGCAAACGGATTGCGTTGTTGGGAGCCGCCTTTAAAGCCAACACCAACGACACACGCGAATCACCCGCCCTGGAAGTATGCCGTGCCTTATTAGAGGAACAAGCGGATATCGTAATTACCGATCCACATGCCATGGAAAATGCCTGCTATGATCTCAAGGAGCTGGCAGCACGCGTAAAGTTTGAACCTGATCCTTACGCGGCTGCAAAGAATGCTCATGCCATTGCTATTCTCACCGAATGGCCGCAGTACAGGGAGCTGGACTATGAAAGAATATATCATTCCATGGTTAAACCGGCCTTTGTCTTCGATGGACGTAATCTGCTTGATCACAAAAAACTTTATGAGATTGGATTCAATGTTTATCCCATTGGCAAGCCGCCATTAACACGATTAATGAGCTATGAGTTGAAGCACGTTTGAGCCCTCTGTCTTCAATTTCCGTAGAGGCAAAATTTAGAACGTTAGAAATTGAAGGTAAAACACTCAAGCCGCCGTTCTCGGCGGCTTTTTTCTAACTGAGGCTGCGCTGGGCCCGGCGCAGCGAGCAAAACTCTATGCTTTGCGGTATTATTGCCTGATTGTGTCCACTTCAGGTCTACATGGAATCATATGAAACAAACCACTATATCGCATAAGATCATCGACGGAAAAAACCAGGCTGAGCTGATTAAGGATCAAGTTCGAACACGAGTGAGCGTGTTGAAGGAATTAGGATGGCAACCCTGCCTGGTTTCCATTGACATTGGGGACAGCCCGGCGGTATCTGTTTATATCAACAACCAAAAACGCGCCTGTGATCAGGTTGGTATCCACTTTGAACACCGGCATTATCCTGAAAATATCACCCGCGGTGAATTGCAGGCAGCCATCCATGCACTGAATGCAGACCCGCGTGTCACAGGAATTATCCTCCAGCGACCTGTACCGCCCATGCTGGATCTGGAGCAAATCGAAAATGCCATCCAT
>DATFQC010000146.1:0-8340 GCA_035264425.1 Anaerolineales bacterium | reverse complement strand
CCCAAATTTCGACGACAAACCCCGGGGTGACACTTGACGTTTCTACTGGGGCTGTCAATGTGGCGGCGGGTACATCTGCCGGTAATTACGTTGTCACCTATCAAATATGTGATCAACCGAACCCTACTATTTGCGATACAGCCATAGTAAGTGTTCCAGTGATTGAGATCGATGCAGTTAACGATGCAGGTACTACGGTAAATGGGGCCGCGGGCGGGCAATCACTGGTGGATGTCCTGACAAACGATAGCCTAAATAGCAATGCTGCCACGCTTGCCAATATCAATCTGACACAAGTCTCGACAACAAACCTGGGTGTCACATTAGATTTGGCAACCGGCGCGGTGAATATTGTGGCTGGCACGCCGGCAGGAAATTACACACTTACTTATCAAATCTGTGACCAGGCCAATCCCTCGATTTGTGATACCGCTACAGTCACAGTTCCTGTCACGGCAGCTCCCATCGATGCAGTGGATGACAGTGCCAGCGGAGTGAATGGTATTACCGGCGCGACATCCGTTCTAAATGTATTTACTAACGATACATTAAATAGTGTCTCACTGGTACCCGGTGATGTGACCCTGACGGAAACAGTGCCCGATCCGAGTGGCGCTCTGACTTTGAATCCAGATGGCACCGTGGATGTCGCATCGGGAACAGGGTCTGGAACCTATCAATTGACCTATAGGATATGTGAAGTATTGAACCCGACCAATTGCGATACTGCAGTCGTGCGGGTTACGGTCGTGGCACCGGCTCCGCCAGTCGCTCAGGATGACAGCGGGACAACACCTTTCAATACGCCTGTAACGCTCGCCGATATTACCGCGAATGATAGTGCCTTTGGCGCGGGCAACAGCATTTTGATCAATACACTTGATCTTGATCCTTCCACGGGTGGTCAGCAGACCTCGTTTACCGACGCGAGTGGCAATCAATGGAGTGTTAATACCACGACCGGTGAGGTGACCTTTACCCCTGCTGCGAATTTCACTGGTGTCGCCACCATTCCCTATTCTGTTCAGGATTCGTCTGGACAGACGGCAACTGCGAGTTTATTGGTGACCGTGGGTCCACCGGCCGGCATTAGTGGAGTGGTGTTCAATGACTCAGATCTGAATGGAGCGCAGGGCGCGGGAGAAGCTGGGATTGGGGCTGTCAGAGTGGATTTATATGAGAGCACAGGTACCACTTTGATCGCAACTCTCACAACTACAACGGGTGGTTCTTATAGCTTTACCAACCTGACCGCCGGTGACTATATAGTAGTAGAAACTGATCTGTCAGGGTATGTGAGTACAACTCCAAATAGTGTCCTTGCAGCAGTGGCCGCGGGCGGTTCTGCGACAGTCAATTTCGGTGATTATCGATTGCCCAATTCGACACTTTCCGGTGTTCTCGGCATGGTCTTTAATGATGCGAATGGAAATGGGCAACAGGACTCAGGCGAGCCAGCTCTGAGCGGTGTCACAATAGAGCTCAGGAATAATATTGGCACAGTCATTGCGACAACCACAACCAACGCTTTGGGCAGCTATAGTTTCACCAACCTTGCAGCTGGGTTGTATACCGTCACTGAGACGGATCCGGCAGGCTTTATCAGCACCACCCTCAATAACGTGACTCTGAATTTGAGTGCTGGCACAACAGCCACCGTGAACTATGGTGATCAGACCAGCGGAAATGTGCAGATCGCTGACCCCGCCGTGACCAAGTATGGCTCACCTACCAGCGCGACAATAGGGAGCCCAGTCGTTTACACTCTCACAGTTGGCAATAATGGAAATATCAACGCGACGAACGTGGTGTTGACCGATACCAAACCCGCCTTCCTGGATATTATCTCCATCACGATCTCACCGAACCCGGGCCTGATCCCTGTTATATCAGGCAATTCGTTCACGATTAATTTCGGAACGGTCACGCCCACAGATTCTTATATTATTACCGTTGTAACGCGCGTTAATGCTCTCGGACAGGCACCCGGTGGTTCTAATAATGCCTCGATCACCACCGGCTCTACCACGGATCGCACGTTTAATAATGCTGCGTCTGCGGCTTTACAAATCACTTCCACCGCGAGCGGAGGCGGAGCTGTCAGAAGTGTGCGTGCATTACCGGAAACCGGCTTTGCGCCCGGTGTCGTGACTGACCTTAGCCACACACCTCGTGAAGTTTACTTGAGCACTGAGGATGTAATGTTGGAAATTCCAGCCTTGGGGATCAAGATTCCGGTCGTCGGCGTGCCACTTAAAGAGGGAGCCTGGAATGTGTCCTGGCTGGGCAATCAGGCCGGATGGTTGCAGGGAACGGCATTCCCATCCTGGAGCGGGAATAGCGTCCTCACCAGCCACGTTTATCTATCCAATGGGTTAGCTGGCCCATTTGTCAATTTAAATAAACTCAAATTTGGCGACAAGATTATTGTCCACGCCTATGGCCAGAAGTATACATTTGAGGTTCAAACCAATGTCATTCTTGAGCCAAATGATATATCTGCGTTTAGGCATGAAGAGAAGCCCTGGCTGACGCTTGTCACCTGCAAAGAATATGATGAAAAAAGTAAAGCCTATCGAAAGCGGGTTGTGGTAAGGGCAGTTTTGGTAAGTGTTACTAAAGAGTAAGAGAAAGACGGCATCTCAAAGAGATGCCGTCTCGTTTTATTCTGTAGTAATAAGAAGCAAGAACTTTTCTACAATAGCTGGATCAAAAAGCCGCCCAGCTTCTTCGCGTAAATAATGGGCAACCTCCTGCGGTGGCACGCGTTTTCGATAGGGTCGATCGCTCGACAGGGCATCCCAAACGTCCACAACGGCGAATAGACGAGCGAATAGCGGGATTTCCTCACCTTTCAATCCCTGTGGGTATCCTGTTCCATTCCAGCGCTCATGATGAAAGTATGGGATGATCAAGGATTGATTAAGATAATGGATCGGGGAAAGCATTTGAAACGCATAGAGCGGGTGTTTGCGCATGATGATCCACTCCTCATCGGTCAGGGGACCCGGTTTCTGAAGGATTTCATCGGGGATGCCCATCTTTCCCATATCGTGCAACAAGGCACCTCTGCGAATATGCAACAATTCGTCATCAGTGCAGCCAAGCTGGCGTGCTAACCGAATAGCCATTTCCGTGACACGCTGAGTGTGGCCCTCGGTCTCATGATCCCGTAGGTCAAGCGCCAGAACCCAGCCCTCGATGGTTCTATCATAGGCTTCCCGAAGATCCTCATTGGCTCGTTGCAGATTGACCTGGGCTTGTTTTCGCTCGGTGATATCGCGCGAGGAGGCCTGGATTTCGGTCACATGATTTTCCTGATCGTAAATGACTTTGGCGGTAGTCTCCAGCCAGATATAATCACCATTTTTATGTCGAGCGCGATAAGGGATTGCCGCCGTGGGGTCCGTCCAGGCAGGTGAAGATAGTAAATCCCGAATGGATTTGGCATCTTCCGGATGGAAAAATGAAAGCACAGACTGGCCGATCAGTTCGGATGGTTCGTACCCTAGTAAGATGCGACAAGCCGGGGAAATGTATAGAATATTCCCGTGTATATCATGGCGTGAGATGATGTCAGATGAGTTCTCTGCCAGCAGGCGGAATTGTGACTCTCGTTCTGCGAGGGCCTTTTGGATCCGTTCCTGTTCCTGCAAAATCTTCCACTGCTGGATGGCGCGCTCTGCAATATGAGGCATATCCGTCATCGATTCAGAAGACTTGATGATGTAATCCAGTGCACCCGCTTTGATCGCCTCCACGGCGTTGCGTTCGCTGCCATAGCTGGTCATGATAATAATGGGAGGGGCAGAGGCGTGAAGTTCCCCAGTCAGAAGTTCACTGCTGTCACCATCGGGCAGCCGCCAGTCTGCAATGATCAGCATTGGTTGGAAGCCTGTGAGGTGCACGCGTGCCTGAGAGAGCGTCTGGGCTATGGTTAGATGAGCACCATTTCCACGGTCTTCAAACGCGCGTTGAATTAGCTCCGCATGAGCAGGATCGTCTTCGATCAATAAAATGTGGATGGAATCATCCATCATAGTAAAATTTCGCTGTTCGTTTGGGCTTCAAATTTACGAGAAAACACTGCTTTATTTACCGGGATCAGGATTGACATTCCATCCCAGCCAGTAAAATCCAAGATCATCCATTAATTTCTTGAAATCTTCAAATCCCACCGGTTTCACCAGATAACTATTGGCATGATTATAGTAGGCCTTGGCTACGTCCTTTTCTGCCTCTGAAGTAGTTAACACGACCACCGGGATGCTTTTTAAATCTGCATCTTCTTTAATCGCTTTCAGAACATCAATGCCATCCACGCGCGGGAGTCTCAGATCCAGCAAAATAACATGAGGTCTTTGTGTTTCTTTGGCCACAGAGAATTCGCCTCGGCGAAAAAGATAATCCAGCGCAGATTGGCCGTCCAGGAAATGACGTACTTTGTTGCTGATCAGATGATCTTCCAGCGTGCGAACAACCAGTTCCGCGTGATCAATGTTATCTTCGATGAGCATAACCAGGACGGGTTCGCCAGTCATTTTTCTCCTTTTTGTGTAGCGACTTGTTTCTCATTTTAACCCTGTTTTGAATTTTAGTGACACGTAAGCGCGGTTCTTAACCTATTGTACGTTGCATAACATGGTCAGGCATCCTGCCGTGAGCGACAACCAAATTCAGCTTATCAATTTCTCATGATATAATTTTGTAAATCAGCACAGTACTTTCAACCTGGAGGAGTTCTATGGACATAACGGTTCAAGAGTTCAAACATTGCGACATGATCGCCGTCAAAGGACGGGTGGATAGCTCCACAGCTCCACAATTGGCGCAGGCCCTCGAAGCTGCGAATGATGGAGGCAAATACAAACTGGTCGTCAATATGAGCGAATTGGAATATATGTCCAGTGCAGGGTTCAGGGCTCTTCTGGCGGCGCAACGCAATAGCAAGCGCTACAATCGTGGGGAGGTCGTCCTTGCTTCTGTTCCGGAGCGAATCCGCGAGGCCTTGGAACTGGCTGGTTTTACCGAGCTTTTTAAAACCTTTGATGATCCTCTTCAAGCTGTGGGCCATTTCTAGGTCTTTGTCTGTCACGTTGGAGTCACTTAAACATTGTTAGGGAAGGACGCCGCCTTTAATTGCGTTGAGGCGGCTTTTAACTTTGCCGTATGAAAAGTGTCCAATTTGCCGCGAAGTTTGAATATCTCGATGAAATCCGCGATTTTGTAGGTGAGATCGCTCGTGCAGGTGGCTTTAGCGATAAGGATGTCTATAACATCCAGCTTGCCACGGACGAGGCTGCATCGAATGTCATCGAGCACGCCTATGAAGATCAGCCGGATGGGATTTTGGAATTATCCTGCGGGATGCGCGGTGATGTGATCACTATCGTATTGATCGATCATGGTGAATCCTTTGATCCCTCTGAGATTCCCTTGCCCGATCTCAAGGCTGATCTCTCCGATCGTAAAATTGGGGGACTCGGAATCTTCCTCATGCGTAAATTAATGGATGAAGTTCACTACGATCCCAAGCCGGACAAGAGCAATATCCTGACCATGACCAAACGTAAGAGGTAACGGGCATGGCTGCCTCACGTTCTCCTCTTACGTCGGATTGGCGTGCCATCGCTAGCCTGGGGGAACAGATCGCCAACGCCACCTCCCTGGCTGAACAGCGTGATCGCATTGTTGCCATGACCTCACGCCTGATACAGGGAGAAGTAGATGTTTGGCTCGATGAGAAAATTTTCCGATTGCCCTCTTTGAAAGAGGGAGACCTTTTTCCCGAACAACCAGAACTTCAAGGGATGCAGCGCGCTTTGAAAGCGGGACAGGTGAGCACGCGACAGCAGCGAACCAAAAACAACGCTCCACGCGGGACGCTTCGACATGGCTCTGCCACGCAGCGCGCCGCCTGGGCCGCAGTTCCGTTGATTGAGCAGGGGGTGATACTGGGAGCTTTGCAAATCACTCGCCCCAAAGGTCCTGAATTTAAGCAGCGTGAGCTGGATATGCTCGAACGACTGGCTGGCGCGGTCTCTGTCAGTTTGAACGCCTCTCATCGAGTGGCCGTCGAGCGATTCAGACTCAACCAGTTGAATCTGGTGCGCGAGGTCAGTGCGCAGATCGCAAATGTTTTGAATGTGAATGAACTGGCCAGCCGCGTCACCGAACTGATCCAGCAAACCTTCCATTACTATTATGTCGCGATCTTCACGCTTCAAGAGAGCTCGCCCTCATTACGATTCCGATCGAGCGCCATGGCGCCTCGCAAAGGCAAACGGAAGGCCTCCGTGGCTCTCGAGGTGGAGATCGGCCAGGGTTTGATTGGACAGGCTGCGGCGGAGGGAGAACGCATCCTCGTGGATGATGTGAAGCAGGATCCGCATTATCGTTTTATCGATAGTTTGCCGGAGACGCGTTCCGAAGTTGCCCTCCCGCTCAAAATGGGAGATCGTGTCCTTGGTGTGCTGGATGTACAAAGCGATCAGCCCAGCGCGTTCCATCCCAATGATCTGCTCATCCTGGGTGCGTTGGCCGACACGATTGCGCGGGCCGTCGAGGGCGCACGTCTTTATATGGATCTGCGACGCCGCGCCGATCAATTGACGCTGGTTGCTGAAGTAGGCAAAAGTGTCAGTTCTTCGCTGGAGTTGAAAACCTTGATGAACAATGCCGCCGCGTTGATCCATGACCGGTTTGGCTATCCCTATGTCCATCTGTTCACGGTCCATCCTAATCGACGGTTGATTCAGTATCAGGCAGGAAGTGGTGAACGCAGCCGGAATTTGGAAGGCTATACGTTATCGCTCGATGATCCCGAGGGGCTCATTTCATGGGTGGCGCGTAAAGGTCAGACCGTGCTTGTCAACGATGTGAAAAAAGATGAACGCTATCGTCCTTCGCCGTTGCCTCCTGAGGATACAAATTCAGAACTTTGTGTTCCGCTTCTGTATCGGGATGAAGTGGTGGGGATGCTTGATATTCAATCAGATAAACTCAACGCTTTCACAGAAGAGGACCGCTTTATTTTCGAAGCCGTAGCAGATAACATTGCGACCGCCATCCATAATGCCGATTTGTATCGTTCTGAGCAGTGGCGGCGCCAAGTAGCAGATGGTCTGCGTGAAGTAGCCGGCCTGGTTTCAGCGGATGCTAGCGTGGATGATGTGCTTGAAGCCATTCTCTCCGAGCTGGAACGCAATCTTGCTGTGGATATCTCGGCGATCTGGCTCCTAGAAGATGATGAGCTTTATCTGGCTGCCTGCCATAACTGTGATGAAGGCGCGCTTGAACAGGCATTTTTTGATTCGCCTGAGGCCTATGAACGTTTGATGGATGTACTGGAGTCAGAAAGCCCTGTTCTAAGAAAACCATCTGATCCAATCTGGATCACTGGTCTGGTTGCCGGCTTTGATCAGAATTATTCGGGTCTGGCAGCGCCCCTGCGCGTGGGCGATCAGCCTTATGGGGTCATCACGCTTGCTCATAGCACGTCCGGTAGATATGGGCATGAAGCACAGGCCATGACCACCACGTTTGCGAGTTACGCCGCGGTCGCGATTGAAAATACCCGTCTCTATGATAACGCGCAGGAGCAGGCCTATGCTTCCGCCGCGTTATTGCAAGTGGCCCAGGCGGTTGTGAGTCTGAACGATCTTGATGAAATTCTCGAAACGATCATCCGCATCATGCCGATCCTTGTGGGCGTGGAGCGCGCTGCGTTATATCAATGGGATACTGAAAAAGAAATCTTTTACCCTTCAGAGCAATACGGCCTTAGCGAGGCGGAGGAACAGACGTTCTGGATGCGCTCCTTTGCGCCGGGCGAGTTTCCAATTCTGGATGCCTGCGGTAACTCCAATACTCTGATGGCGAGTCAGCTTGACCTGGAGGGGCAACGGGGTTTCTCTGCCTGGTTATTATTAGATCCAAACCAGGATGTGAATCTTGGGAATCCTGGCGTGTTCCTGTTTGCAGTCCCCATCGCAGTCAAAGACGATCTCTACGGGGTGATGCTGATCGAAGAAGCGCCGGGCGGGCTGCGTTTCCGTGCCCGTCGCCTGGAAATCATTACGGGCATTGCACAGCAAGCTGCACTGGCTATTCAAAACGATTTATTGCAGAAAGAAATGGTGGTGCGCGAACGCCTCGAGACCGAGGTACAGTTGGCGCGCCAGATCCAGCAAACGTTTATTCCAGAATCCCTGCCGCAATTTGAGAATTGGGAACTCGCCGCGCGCTGGAAGACTGCCCGCCAGGTAGGCGGCGATTTCTACGACGTGTTTGAACTCAAAGACAAGCGACTGGGTCTCTTCATTGCGGATGTTGCCGACA
>DATFQC010000145.1:0-6932 GCA_035264425.1 Anaerolineales bacterium | reverse complement strand
TTTTTTATCCTCACCGATATTTCAGGCTACACCGAATTCCTGACCCGGTCCGAATTGGATCATGCCCAGGATGCGCTTCAGAATTTGTTTGATGTACAGCTTGCCCATATCAAACATCCCTTTGTGATCTCCGGTTTTCGGGGTGACGCGATCTTTATGTACGTTCCTGAAACCAATTTTTGTGAACCGCAAGCTCTTTTAGAATCCTTGGAAAACCTGTACTTCGTCTTTGCCGATGCGCTTCGGCAGATGATCTATAACACCACCTGCACATGCCGCGCCTGCCAGAACATGTCCAGGCTGGATCTGAAAATGGTCGTTCACAACGGGGAATATGTTATTCAGAAGCTTGGAGATCGTGAGGAGTTACTGGGCGCGGATGTGATCGTTCCGCACCGCATGTTGAAGAATGACGTGATCGAAAAAACCGGCATCGAGAGCTACGCCTTGTTCAGCGATGCAGCCGCCAAGGCTTCGAACTTGTCACAACTGGCCTATCCGCTTGTCCCTCATTCCGAGGTCTATGCCCATCTTGGCGAAGTCAAAATGCAGGTGCTCGATCTGCGTAAGGTCTGGGAGCATGAGCAGGAAAAGCAACGCTTCGTTGTCACCCCACAGGAGGCCTGGCTTAATTTCGAATGGGAGGCGCCCCATCCACTCTCCATGGTCTGGGAGTATTTGACCACTCCCCGACTCGAACAAAAATACGCAGGCTATGATCTGGTCGAACGGACGGATGCCCTGGGTGGGCGCTTTCAAACTGAAACCACCTATCATTGCGCGCATGGCGAAGTCCATTTTTTCAACAAGATATTGGATTGGAAACCTTTCGATTACGTTTCGCTCGAACAAAACATCAGCGTGGGAATTAAACTTGTTCAAACCAGGCGGGTCCGCGAAGCACCCAGTGGTACCAAACTCATCTTTCATTTGCGCCAGCCGCCCGACATCCCGATCACAGGCGAGTTAACAACATTCGTTACAGAAGCGTACAATCAGGCGGTAACAGGACTGATCAAGCAGCTTGACCTGGACCTAAATCAACAGGTAATCCTGTCAGTCCTTGATAAGCCTTAGTGTGGAGAGTGCTAACCCCTCTCGCCTCAACTGTCGCTTGTTTACGTCGGTTGGAAACCTTCGGCAAGCGATGCACAATGCTAACCCGACAGAGAATATATCTGTTACGAATAGCCAGGATCTCACCAGGTTGTAACCTTACGATGGCCAAGCTGTCCTGAATCTATTAGACATTTCTGTTACGAAGCTGGGTTGCTAAAATGCTCATCCGTACATTGATGTCAAAGGATGGAGGTCATCATGAAAAAATTATTTTTGCCGCGTATCTTTCTCAGCCTTTTCGCTTTGGTGTTGCTCGGCCTGCCAACTGCTCCGGTCGCGGCTGCTCCCATGCTGGGAACACCCGGCTGCCGGTCAGCCAGTAGCCAGACAATTGATTTTTCTACCCCCGGCGAAGGCCCGTTACAGTCCAACTTCTTTAAGAAACAAGGACTGGTCCTTACAGAAGGAGATTTTGTTGGTTTTATTCAAGGAGATCAGGCCCTCACTGAGCCAGTGGCAGGAACCTTCCATCCAGCGGTGTGTAGCCTCTCCCTACGAGTCTCTCCCGCTTTGCAAGGCACCGCCGCCTATACCCTCACAGGGTACTCATCTTCTGGCAAGGTAGTAGGTAGCACAACCATGATTGTTACCCAGGACAGCGGTGATCCAGCAAGCGGGCCCTTTGGGTACTTCAACATTGAGCTGGCAAGTCTATCTCAGCGGGCTCAAAGATTTACACTTGAAAACCAGTTCGTCCGCAGTTCATTTCCCCAAACAACACAAATTCCCTTTGGCGTCAGTTCCATCACTTACTCTCGGTGAGGGCTTTAGCAAGTCATTGAAAAAAGGACGTTGTCTATTTCGCAAGCGCTGAGAGTGGCTCACCTTTAATGAAAAACCCGCTGATGAATAGCGGGTTTTGTTTTCAAACCGAGGATTAATGAAACGGGATCAGTTTGTTGGAACAGGAGCCACACCCACCTGATCCAGCCGGCGTTTGGCCTCTTCGTAGACATCCGCTGGAAGAGCGCCCTGCTCTATAGCAGCAATATTCTCCTGCAGATGCTCAGGATAGAGGGTACCAACAATGATCGTATGCACATCCGGATGGGCCAGTGTGAAGCGCAGGAGGAAGGCGGTGCGGCTTTCCCCTGGCCCGCGTAATTCATCCAACCCTGCTTCCTCAAACTTCCTCCAGCGATCTTCATTCCCCAGCCCAACGCCCACCTCGCCCCGCGCCACGCCACCGCGGATGATCGTCCCGATGCCTGCCTCGGCGGAACGGCTGATCCACTCCTCATGCTCCCGCTCCAGCGCGGAATAAGGGATCTGGAATGTATCGAATACGCCCCAGTGGAGATACGTCGGCAGATGCGGCAAAGTTGTGGAAATGCTGATGAAGCGCACTTTCCCCTGCTGCTGCATCTCCTGGAGAACGTCCACCAATTGATTTTTCTCGGTTTCTTCCACGGGGGGATTATGCAGCTGCATCACGTCGATATAGTCGGTCTTCATGCGCTGGAGACTTTCGTTCAAGCCGCGGAACAGATTGTCGCGGGTCCAAACATGTGGAGTATCATCGGTGTTTTCATCCTGACGAACCACCGTGCAGCCGCACTTCGTAGCCAGATAATATTCCTGGCGGCGGTGAGCGATATATTTGCCGATGAATTCTTCGCTTCGCCCGTAGTCATTGGCGGTGTCAATGAAATTGATGCCTTCATCCAGCACAGCATTCAGGATCGCTTCGGCCTGCTGATCCGTGACCGGGCGGCCGCCCCAGATGCGGGATCCGCGAATCTCCATGGCTCCAAAACTCAAGCGGGTGACATCCAGGCCCGTCCGGCCTAAAACAGAAGTTGGTAATACTTTAGACATAACGTACCTCCTTAATTTCTATCAGTCTCGTTGATCAATATTATATTCAAAAAACTGGTCCGTGATGTAGAACAGATCACGGAAGTGTACACTCGATTTCCACCAGTCGCTCAACGGCCAGTTAGAAGGAGCAAATAAACATCCATGAGGATGGCGAAGAGAGCCAGTGCGATAACGAGCGCGGTTGCAATCCGGGTGGCGGGCTGCTTTTCCTCCGGTTGTCGCACCCAACCCCAGAGCCCCGGCAGGAGCGGCAGTAGTGACAGTCCGCCTGCCACTCGAAAATCCATGGGGATTTGTTGCGGAACGAAGCGGGGCAGGCTGAGAAAATACGCGGTCGCGCCCAGAGTTAGAAGTCCAACGGCTATAAAGCCAAACCTGCGGCCGAAGCGCGCCACCCAGTTTCTCTTGTCTGCCAGGCGGTCGACTTCCATATCCGGGATTTCCACGCTCAAAATGAACACCAGTCCATACAAGATGAGGGGCAATAATAAAAATACGCCGGCGGCATCCAGAATACCTCGCAGGGTTAAATATCCCATGGCTGGGACAAGAAACCCCACCACAAAGGTAAAACACAATTCTCCCAGCCCGCGCCGAGAGAGTCTGAACGGCGGGGCTGAATAGATCCAGCCCGCCAGGTTTCCCAAGACTACAAATCCCAGCATCCAAAACGGATAGGAATACAGCTGCTGGAAGACCACGCCCATGACGAGCGAAAACAGGATGAGACCGATGGCAAGCCATTTCGCAGGTTGTCTCAACTCCGGGTATCTTAATAGGATGCTGCTGCCGCCACTGATAAATGTAGTTCCCCATAACCGATCGTAGGCCGCGTCAAAATAATCATTACTAAAATTGACGGAAAGCTGGGCTGGCAGGACGATCAAACAACCCAGCACCAGCCGACCTAAAGAGAATGGCGCACCCAGCAAGACAGCCACTAACGCGCCAAACACAAACAGTGCCAGCCCGGCCACCAGGAATTGCAGGCGGGCGAGCCTCAGCAATTTACCCATTTGATCTCCGGTATCGTATCTGTTTTTTCTGACTGGCAGTTCATCACCAGAAACTTTTGGGCCGGGGCTGCCTATGCTCTGTTCGGCTGCACGATCCCTTTTTGACCGCCAGATCGCTCGGTAGGTTAATCTACGTTGAACTAACTATCTCTCTTATTCTCCATTTTCAACTCTTCGCTGGCCTGCCGATCATTCCCTTTGGCTGTCAAATAGTTTTCAGCCATTTCGGCGATCTTCTCGCTAAAATAGTGGCTTCCCCGCTGGATGGCATGGATCGCATCCAGCAGATCCTCGCCGGCGCTATCCTTGAGTACATAACCTTTCGCACCGACGTCCAGCGCACGCCTGACGTATTCTGAATCATCGAATGCGGAAAGGATGATGACACGAGTCAGCCTGCAACATTCACGGATATGTTCAGTGGCTTCTATTCCATCCATGATGGGCATAGAAATATCCATGACAGCAACATTGGGGCGATACGAACGGGCCTTCTCCACCGCATCCGCTCCATTGGCTGCAGTGGCTACAACTTGCATATCATCCGTCCCTTTAAGAAGCGACCGTAAGCTTTTCCGGATGGGACCATTATCATCTACAAGAAGCACAGTGATCATTAGAACTCCAATGATTAAAGTTTGAGTGTGTTGCTCCTGAGATAGTATAAGTTGTTATTTCCATCCGCTACAATAGGGGAATCACCTAGTCTCTGGACCTATGAGTCTCCTCTTTCGGCAGAGCAATCTTTTTGCTCGCTTATCCTAATCGGAAGAGTCCGTGCAACCTCGCATGACGACTCGCCCCTACGCTACGTCAGGGCTGCGTGATCCTTCATCTCCCCCAAAAGGGTATACATCTTTCCTTACTTAGAATCAAGTGTGGATGGCTTCGGCATGATCAGCACCTTGTCCACCCGGTGCCCATCCATGTCCATGACCTCAAAACGGAGGTTTTGCCACTCGAACTTGTCGCCCACCATAGGAATGCGTCCTAACTGCGCCATAAACAATCCTCCGACTGTGTCGTAGTTTAACTCTTGCTCGGGTAATTCATCCAAATCCAACAGCATTCGCAATTCATCCACCGACATCATCCCATCCAAGAGCCAGGAGCCATCCTCGCGCTGCAGCGCCTCCGGTTCTCCCTCATCATCCAGCGCAGGGATATCCCCCACAATGGCTTCGAGCACATCGGTGAGTGTGACCATGCCGGCAATCGTTCCATATTCATCCACGATTAGAGCCACAGGAGATTTAGCGTGCCGCAGACGGGCTACTACCTCCAACGCATTCATTCCTTCTGGTACAAAAGGAGGCATGGGCAGTGAGGTCGGAATGGCGATAGAGTGTCCGGCGGAGTATTCCCTGAGCAAATCCTTGGACCGCAAAATACCAAGCACCTGGTCAAAGTTACCCTTACCAACCACAAAGTTGGAATGACCCGAAGCGATGATTTTATTGAGGTTCTCTTCCAGGGGATCCTCCACGTCCAGCCAGACCATCTCTGAACGGTGGGTCATCAGGGAATTCACCGTCCTGTCGCTCAAACGAAAGACCCGCTCGACGATTTCCTGTTCGACATCCTCGAATACACCCGATTGCCGTCCCTGCTCGATCAGAATTTTTACTTCCTCCTCGGTGATGGCAGGTTCACTGGCGGCTTTGATCCCCACAAGGCGCAGAATTGTTTCTGTGGAAGCACTCAGGAGAGTCACAAATGGCTTCATGACTGTCGCCACAAACTGCATGATTGGCGCAACCCAGGTGGCAATGCGCTCAGGGTTGCTCAATGCCAAACGCTTGGGAACCAGTTCGCCGATCACCAGAGAGAAAAAAGTGATGACGGTGACTACCACGCCAACACCAAGGGCTTCGCTGTAGGGCTGGAGAACGGGGAATCGAGCAAAATAGGCTGCCAGGGTTTCAGCGATGGTGGCACCCCCCAATGCACCGCTGAGAATACCAATGAGGGTGATGCCAATTTGAACGGTTGAAAGAAAACGAGTAGGCTGCCTGGCAAGAGTCAACGCGGTCCGTGCGCCACTGCTGCCCTCGTCTGCCCGTTGTTGCAGTCTCACTTTGCGTGCTGAAACAACTGCCATCTCTGAGAGTGAAAAAAGTCCGTTGGTCAGAATTAGCAGAATCAGGATCAGGATTTCAGTTGTAAAAGAGTTCATTTCCGTTTGGGGGTCAAGTAAAGTAAAAGGGTGTAAACGGATTTTATCATAGCCATGGATTACACCACTTAAGTCCTCCAATCTGCTCTAAAGGATAAAGGCAAGCCATCTTAAGGATGGGTGCATGACCCGTTCGTGATGCCTAGCCAGCACGACAACCCGCGACACCGCATACGTACCGTATCAGACGAAGGGATACGGCATCATCCATGCTCAGGCACACAGGGACGTCACATTTACCGGGCTTCGAACGGAGTAGAGATACAAACTGGGCTGCACTCGCTCAGCAGAATGTTTTCCCAGAAGCTCAGCAGGGATCGATCGACAATGGTTGCCAGCCAATAGACTGGCTCATTTTCAAAAATACAACAGGATACATCAGATCCTCGCTGGAAATGCTGGAGCAGGCTTGCTCGAATATCTTCTGCTTTGGCAATGTAGATGCAACCTGTGTGATTAAATATCCCATAGACACCTGGTTGATAATGGTGGGCTGCCGAAATTCCGGATAGTGTGAATTCATGTTTTACCTGTTTGGGAAATATCATCATGGATCTCCATATTCACGATATAAAATGAGTTGGTCCATTATGGCCTTGATCGGGTATACCAAACAGTGAAGAAAACCCGCCGTCCAGGGCGGGGATTTGGAAATGCGAGTGTAGGGTGTATGGAGTGCAGGGCAGGAGAGTTATGCTCTCAGCGTCTAAGATAGTTTCCCAAATCAGCAGATATCTAATCGATGCTTTATATCGAGGGTGAAGCAGGCAATCTAGTGAAGTGGAAAACCATAACCTGTT
>DATFQC010000144.1:0-3700 GCA_035264425.1 Anaerolineales bacterium | reverse complement strand
ACCCTGTATTGTCTTTGTTGATGAAATTGATGCGGTCGGTCGTCAGCGTGGAGCAGGTTTGGGCGGTTCACACGATGAACGTGAACAAACCTTGAACCAGATGCTGGTCGAGATGGATGGTTTCGATACAGATACCAACATCATCATCATTGCCGCGACCAACCGACCCGATATTCTTGACCCTGCCCTGTTACGTCCCGGTCGTTTTGACCGACGTGTCACGCTTGATCGTCCGGATATGAAGGGACGTGAGGCGATCCTGAGAGTTCACGTCAAAGGCAAGCCACTGGATCCGAGCGTGGACCTTGGTACTCTGGCACGCGGCACACCTGGTTTTGTAGGTGCCGATTTGGAAAACCTGGTCAATGAAGGCGCGATCCTGGCAGCTCGCCGTAATAAGAAGGCGATCGGACAGATCGACCTGGAAGAAGCGATTGAGCGCGTGGTGATGGGACCCGAACGAAAGTCTCGTCTGATCTCGGATGAAGAGAAACGCATCATTGCTTACCATGAGGCTGGACACGCGGTCGTGATGAATGCTATCCCTGAAGCGGATCCCGTTCAAAAGATCACGATTGTAGGCCGCGGTCAGGCCGGTGGACTCACCTGGTACCGCCCGGAGGATGACCGCATCCTGACCTCCCGCAAGAAGATGGTTGCCTCCTTGGCCGGCCTGCTGGGCGGGCGCGTCGCCGAAGAACTTGTTTTCGATGACATCACTTCGGGTGCCTCGAACGACATTGAGCGCGTCACTCAGGTGGCGCGGATGATGGTCACCCGAATGGGCATGTCCAACGAAATGGGCTTGATGACCTACGGGCAAAAAGAGGAATTAATCTTCCTTGGACGTGAGATTTCTGAGCAGCGCGATTATTCTGAAGCGATTGCCGAGAAGATTGACTCTGAAGTACGCCGACTGGTGGATGACTCCTACAAACTCACCAAAAAGCTTCTGACCAAGTATCGTGACCGCCTCGACGCCGTGGCTCAGAAATTGCTCGAAGTGGAAACGCTGACGCGCGAAGAGTTTGAAGCGATCTTCCCGCCACCTTCTCCCAAAAAGAGCGGAACGCCACAAGTTATTGGCATGGGCGTTTTGTAGACCAGCATGGTATTACATACAAGTAAGAGAGCCATCCAGATTTGGATGGCTCTCTTTTTATTTTTGCTGTTACATCCGGCTACTGTGGCACACCTTCCTTGTGCTGCCTCACCAACTCTCGTCTTAAGATTTTGCCAACTGTCGTCTTTGGTAATTCACTTCTAAATTCAAAATGGGATGGGACTTTATACGGCGCGAGATGCTCCTTGCAATAAGCCTTGAGCTCTTCTGCCGTTAACGTTTCACCCGGTTTAACCACAATCCATGCTTTGACTGCCTCACCGCGGTTCGGATCCGGAATGCCACCCACGCCAACTTCCAACACTTTGGGATGTGATGCAATCGCTTCCTCTACTTCACGCGGCCAGACCTGGAATCCGCCCGGTTTAATCAGTTCCTTCTTGCGGTCAACGATGTAGAAATAACCATCTTCATCCATGCGGGCGATGTCACCAGTGAACAACCAGGTTGTGCCATCTTTCATCGGACGCAGCGTGTTAGCGGTCTCAGTAGGCATGTTGTGATAACCCTTCATCACCTGTGGACCATGAATGACGATCTCACCAATTTCACCCTGCTGCATTTCTGTTTCACCATCATCCAGGCTGATGATCTTTACCTCCACATTAGGTAATGGCATCCCAATTGAACCGGTCTTATTCACACCCATTAAGGGATTACAGTGTGTTGCAGTAGGTGCCTCAGAAAGACCATAGCCTTCAAAGACTCTTCCGCCCGTCAGTCTTTCAAACTCTTCCTTTGTCTCGCGCATCAGGGGCGCTGACCCGGAGATGCAAGCCTTGATGGAGGAGAGATTGTATTTTCCGGCCTTTACATCCGGGTGGTTGTTGATACCGTTATACAAAAGCGGCACACCGGGGAAGATAGTCGTTTTGTATTTGCTGATGTTTTCCAACACATCCTTCAGGTCGCGTGCGTTTGGCACCATAACCAGACTCGCGCCCAAGGTCATTGCGAGACTCATCCCTGCCACCATTCCATACACATGGAAAAGCGGAATGCCCATTAAGAAAACTTCCTGTCCTTCAATGCAATTGACAAACCATGCACGCATTTGCATTGTGTTCGCTACAATATTTCGATGCATCGCGACCGCGCCTTTGGGAACGCCGGTCGTTCCACCGGAATATTGAAACAAGGCGGTGTCATCTGGCGAGATCTCGATATTTGGTTTTGGAGAATTTTCGTGTTTCTTGAGCAAATCTTTCAGCCATACATCACCTTCATCCAGCGCGTCAAGCTGGTGGCCCTCTTTTTTCTCTTTCAGCAAGGTGAACAATAAACTTGTAAATGGTGGTAAGGCTTCTTTAATATTGGAAACGATGATCCTTTTGAGCTTGGAGCGTTCGCGGACCGCTTTCAAGACTTTATAGAAGCGCGTCAAGGTGAACATAATTTCGATGTTGCCGTCATTGACCGGTGTAAGTACCTCGTCTGGTGGGTAAGTCGGGTTGACAGCCACCACTACGCCGCCCGCCTTAAGAATGCCAAAGTACGCGATAATGAACTGGGGTACATTTGGCATGAAGATGCCTACTCTATCCCCTTTCTTCACGCCCAAGTCCACGAGCGCGGCTGCCATGTGATCGGTCAGCGCATTCATCTCCTTGTATGAAATGACCGCGCCCTTAAAAATTGTACAGGCGCGGTCGGTATATTTTCGCGCCGCTTCTTCCAAAAAATAAAATAATGGCGCTTCAGGAATTTCAATGGTCTGTGGCACCCCCTTGTCATAATGAGCCAGCCATGGACGGTCGTTCATGTTGCCTCCTCACTTTATTCAGTAGCCTCAGTATATACAAGGAAGAATCAAAAGTCAATCAACCGCTGGATCGGCTTTGTTACACAACTCTAGTTGCTACGATCGCTGTCTTCAGGGCTACTTTTCAATGACCTTCGAATATAAGATTCGATCTCTCTACCGATTCCTTCCTCGACTCGAAACCACTGAATGGTTGGATCGGATTCCTTGAACCAATTCGCCTGTCGGCGGACAAAAATTCGAGTGGCGCGTCGGATCTCAGTCTTTGCCTGCTCTTCATTGATTTGGCCATTGACTACTCGGATGCATTCCCGATAGCCAATTGCAGACATCGTCGGCAGGGAAGGGGAGTACCCTTTGGCTAACAGAGTTTTCACTTCCTCCAAAAATCCGTTTGAAAACATTGCCTCAATGCGTTGATCGACGCGTTCATATAATTCCGGGCGCGGACGCCTTAATCCAATCGTAATCAGATGATAGGGTGATGCGCTTTGCCCGCGCTGCTCTGAGAATCTTCTGCCGGTTGTTAAAATAACTTCCAAGGCGCGGATCGTTCTGCGATAGTTGCGCGGGTCAATGTTCACAGCTGCAAGCGGATCAAGTTTCTTCAGTCTTTCGTGTAACCAATAAATACCGTGTTCATGTTTTAGCTTTTCTAATTCATTTCTCAACTGCACATTGGGCCCAACTTCGGGTGGAGTCCATCCTTGCGTTACAGCCCGAATGTATTGTCCTGTACCTCCGACCAAAAACGGAAATTTGTTGCGTATATGAATATCAGCAATTGCCGCACGCGCTTTCTGCTGAAAGACAGC
>DATFQC010000143.1:0-2882 GCA_035264425.1 Anaerolineales bacterium | reverse complement strand
AATCTTTATGATTTACCTTATCCTTTCCACCGCTTTCTTCCTCGGCGGCATGGTTATTATTTATTGGCTTCATAACCAATATCATCTTGCTATTGTGGTTGAGCCGACGTCGCCACCGCCAGATGCGCCCTTGATTTCTGTCTGCGTGCCGGCGCGCAATGAGGAGCGGAATATTCGAGCTTGTTTAGAAGGTTTACTGGCACAAAATTATCCAAACTTTGAAGTTATTGTTTTGGATGATCGTTCCACCGACGCCACGCCAAAAATTCTTTACCAGCTTGCAGCTAAGAATAACAAATTGAAAATTGTCGGCGGCTCGGATTTACCCGTAGGCTGGGCGGGCAAACCTCATGCTCTGTACCAGGCCTCCGCTGCAGCGCGCGGCGAATGGCTTTGCTTCGTAGACGCAGATACGTTCCTTTCCCCTGCAACACTTTCCTCCTGTTATGTAAAGGCAATCGAAGCGAATGCGGACATGTTCACGATCATGACGTTCCAGATCATGGGATCGTTTTGGGAAAAAGTTGTCATGCCGTTGGTGATGACTGCCCTCTCGGTGGGATTCTCACCACGCAATGTTAATGATCCTAGGCGCAAGGATGCCATCGCCAATGGGCAGTTCATTCTCATCAAGCGCTCGGTCTACGAGGCGATTGGTGGGCATGAAAGTGTGAAAGACCAGATCGTCGAAGATAAAGCCATCGCGGAACAGGTGAAATGGAACGGGTACCGCCTGATCGTTGCGGATGGCATGCAGGTGGCGCGGACGCGCATGTACACGTCCCTGCCCGAGATGTGGGAAGGCTGGACCAAGAATATGTATCTCGGCTTACGCGATCGACCTTCGTTGTTATGGCTGGGTGTCTTTGGGGCATTCGTTGCCTTGGTAGCAGCACTCTTTTTACCGATATGGCCCTTGCTGGGGATGGTTTGGTATCTGCGTAGCGGGGACTGGCTGGCGGGATTGGTGATCTTCGAATCACTGGTTTTATGGTCGTACCTGATCAACGTTCGCGCCAAAGTAGCAAAGCAAATGGATATCTCCCCCTGGTACGCGTTCACGACCCCGCTCGGCGCAGCAATCTTCGCCGCGATGATGATCACATCTGCAATTCGGGTGATCTCTGGTAAGGGGGTGACGTGGAAAGGGCGAGCGTACGCCCCCTAAATAAAAACACAAATAGACAAAATTTGTAAAACAGTGAAAAGAGCCGCCGAGAACAGCACGGGTCTCCACAATCCAGAATATGCGCTGAAGATTTTGGCGGAATCCACGACTCTGGCACGCCAGGCGCAAATGCTCGCCGCGCAGTCCGTCAACGATATGACCTATTGTAAACGGGAACATTTTATTCACAAACAGCTCAACAGCAGTGCGTTATTGGCGATTCAAAAGACGCTGTCAGAGGAACAGCGTCTCTTTGTTCCCTGAATGGTTATTAATCTGGGGAACTTTTGCACTTTCCCGGTCGTCAGGCAGGGAGAAATGAAAAAAGGAGAGAAAATGAAAAAACTTCTATTACTCGTATTAGCAATCGTGCTTAGTGGCTGTGCGACTATCGCCAATGCCAGCGAGCCCAAGAGCGAAGTGCAACAAGCCCATGAGAAGTGGCAGAGTGCCAATATTTCCCACTATCAGTTCAAACTTTTTCTCGGTTGTTTCTGTGTATTCAGCCAGGATATGCCCTTGAACATTGAGGTGAAGGATGGGCAGGTCGTTTCCATGGAATATCAAAGCGGCAATCAAATTGACCCGAGCCTCATGGAATATTTCCAGCGCTTTGCGACCGTGGATAAGCTCTTTGATGAGATTGAGAACAGCTTCCAGATCCAAGGGAACGTAGATACAGCCGGCGATAAGGCGGACGAGGTCAAGGTAACCTATGATGAAACCTATGGGTTCCCCAGCCAAATCAACATCGATTTCATCAAAGATGCGATAGACGATGAACTATCGCTGCAGATTGCAGACTTTGAAAAACTTCCGTAAACATCTCTAGGTGCAACACAAAACGTAGTAGGGGACGGCGGCTGCCGTCCCCTACGCATTTAATTCGCTTGTGTCCATCAATTCATGAGCTAATCGAAGGTTTCCCCAAGTAATACTGGATCTGCGCCCCGGTCAATCTCCCAGGGATAGATGGTATACGCATCGGTGATCGCCGCGTAATAGTCCGGGCGGACGTGACCAAACAGATTGCGATAAGGATTGAAATGCAAGACGCATGTTTCCGGGAAACCGCCTGCCGCCGAGACACGATTTTTCACTGCGGTGATCGTGCGCCCGGAACCCCAGACGTCATCCACAATCAGCGTCGGTCGGCCGCGCAATTTATCTTCCGCCGGGAATTGAATGAATTCGGGCCAGGCCATCAGCTTGGCTTTTTCACTAGCAGACTGGGCGGGAAAGTCCACGGCGGCGGTGAGAATATGGGTGATGTCCATGGCTTCGGCAAGCATTCCGCCTGGAATAACGCCACCACGTGTAATCATTACCATGGCGGTGAATTCACGCTTGAACTGTGGGATAAGGTGGTCAATGAGGCGGTCAACCTCGTGCCATGTAATCATCTCACGACGAGGTTGGGGGGAAGGTGGTTTTGGAGTTTGCTGAGGCATACAGACTCTGCTTTACTAGAATAGTTTTTCCTGCGAAGGCATGGCCGCGCAGGCAGGACAAATCAAATATTTCCCAACACCGCTGCCAGAGGCGCAGGTGCAGTAACACGAACAGGCTCTCCGGCCGCTTGGGCAACTTCCACATTGCGCGCCCAAAGATATAAGCAGGTGTGGTACGCCGTGGCGGTATATGAGCTGATGATACTGGCAACCATCGTTGAGAACAGGAAGATCATTAATCCCAGACCGATTCCGAAAATTAA
>DATFQC010000142.1:0-3705 GCA_035264425.1 Anaerolineales bacterium | reverse complement strand
GAATGGGATCAAAACTTGCAGATCCAAATACATTGGCGAACAAGATGCGGTTTGTGCCGGCCTGCAGATCCACAAGACGCAGATTGCGTGCTTGATCCGCGTTGACAAGAAAACCTTCGTACGCCACAAAGCGATGGTCGTCCAACCACTGCATGATCGTTTGCTGTGCGGACGCGCCCTCGGTGGGGTAAAGCAATTTGATTTCATTGTCCCTCACGGAGACGGACCAAACCGAGGAGGGCGGCTTTGAGGAAGGGTCGAAGAAAAATTCGTCGTCGTTGAGAAGCTCCTGCATGATGATCCGCGTTCCATCGGGTGACCATTCGATCGGACCAACCCAATCGGGGCCACTGGTCAAGCGTCGCAAACTGCCATCCTGTGCATCGTAGACAAACAAGTCAGATGTGGCCGCATCCATAACCGCAGCAAACGCCAGGTAGCGACCGTTGGGCGACCACCTGGGTGCCTGTCCCATCATCTGGCCCCAATTGGAACGAAACGTTTTACATACGTTTGCATTCTCTCCGCATCTCACCAGCGGAAAGCGGTCGCGGATGGTTCCACTGGGCAGCTCAAAAATGATCAATTCGGGAGCGGCGTCCTCAGCAAAGCGGTAAAAAGTGGCCAGCAATCCCCCTTTTTCGTCGCCATTGTAAAACGTTCTGTACGTGGGATAGACCATCGTCCCGATGGCCTTAGAAGGTCGCAACAGATACAGTCCGCTCCCGTACTGCGAAATGTAATTTTCTGAATTTTCTCCCTCCATGAGGAAAGTACTTACCTGATCATAGTCATACGTCAGAGGGATGGGCGTGCGGCCAGAACCATCCGGGTTCAGAAGGATAAATTCCGGAGTCCCCTGATCACTGCCCAGTATGGCCAGACTAGGGGAATTATGCACGTAAAGCAGCCACGGACCCGCGGCAGAGAGGGAACTTGTTGGCTCACTGGTTAGCGCTCCATTTTCAGGAGTAAGCGATGGCGCAATGGTAGCAGAGGATAGTGGAGTCTGAGTATTTCTAAGAGGAACAGACGTGAATGTTGGCGCGGATGCGACCGTTTCAGATGGAACGGCTGTAGTTGCTGGCGCACAGGACACTGTAAAGGCGACAAACAACACAGTAACGATGATCTTTATTTTCATGGATTACCTCCTTCTGCAAGGGACATGACGCTGAATTATCGTCTATGATACAGCGCTTAGGCAAGCAGGAAAGGGAGTACCGAAGGGTCTCTTCGCCAGGTTCCAAGCTACGCTGCTCATGAACATCACTCGCTGATTTCTGATGAGAATGCCCAGCATCGGGGCATAACAGCCATATTCATCCCTCGTCCTGCTTAATGAAGCCTGTTTTCCATCAGCCATGGATGCCAGTTGGAGGAACCGAGATGATGCCTTCTCAAATCACAACACTATTTCTGGATATCGGTGGAGTTCTTCTCACCAATGGCTGGGATCACAACAGCCGAAAGCGGGCCGCGGAAACCTTTGACCTGGACTACGATGAGATGAATGAGCGTCATCACCTGACGTTTGATACCTACGAGGAGGGCAAGTTGAGTCTGGATGACTATCTAAAGCGCGTGGTCTTTTACCGCGAGCGATCGTTCTCACGAGAAGAATTCAAAACATTCATGTATGCCCAGTCGAAACCGTATCCAGATATGATCAAGCTGATTCGTGGGTTGAAGACACAATACGGCTTGCGGGTTGCTGCGGTCAGCAACGAAGGTCGAGAGCTGACGATGTATCGAGTTCAGCAATTCAAGCTGCGGACATTTGTGGACTTCTTTGTTTCTTCCTGTTTTGTCCATTACCGCAAGCCGGATGAAGATCTGTTTCGGATCGCTTTGGATATTTCCCAGGCGAAATCGGAGCAGGTGATTTATATTGACGACCGGGGACTGTTCGTCGAGGTCGCACGCGAGTTAGGAATCACGGGGATCGTCCACTCTGCCTATGAGGCAACACGCAAGTCGCTGGAAGAGTTTGGCCTGACGTTACCCAATTGAGACTCGTTCAACAAATCTTATGCGTAGAAGAGAACTACGGATTGGGTGTGATCATTTTAGATGTAGAGGTATGAAAGGAGATCTGCGATGCAGATAGGGATGATCGGATTGGGCCGCATGGGAGCGAACATGGCGCAACGCCTGATGAACGATGGCCACGAATGCGTGGTCTTTGACGTGAACGCAGGCGCGATAGCCAGCCTCGCGGCCCACGGTGCCGTGGGAACAGACTCGCTGAAAGACCTCGTGGCAAGGCTCTCGAAACCACGCGCCATATGGCTCATGCTGCCGGCTGCTGTCGTGGATCACGAATTAACCGCGCTGGCTTTGCTTCTTGAGGCGGGGGATATCCTCATCGACGGAGGCAACTCGTATTATCGCGACGATATTCGACGGGGTGCTGAGCTGAAGCAGAAAGGAATCCACTATCTGGATGTGGGAACAAGTGGCGGGCTCGCCGGACTCGAACGCGGGTACTGTTTGATGATTGGCGGTGACAGCGAGATCGCGAGTCATCTTAACCCGATCTTTGCCAGTCTCGCTCCGGGCGGGAAGGCCGTCCCGCCCACACCGGGCCATGAGAAATCGGACAGCACAGCCGAGCAGGGTTTCCTGTACTGCGGACCGCAGGGGGCCGGGCATTTTGTCAAGATGGTCCATAACGGGATCGAGTACGGCATCATGGAGGCCTACGCGGAAGGGTTGAACATCCTGCAGAAAGCCGACGTTGGCAAACAGTCGCACGCGATGGATGCCGAGACTACCCCGCTGCGAAATCCGGAGCATTACCAGTATGAGCTGGATTTGAGTGAAATCGTAGAGGTCTGGAGGAGGGGCAGCGTGATCGGATCCTGGTTACTCGACCTGACTGCTATCGCCCTGCGTGACGATCCCGACCTCAATAACTTTACAGGCCGGGTTTCGGATTCTGGCGAAGGGCGCTGGACGGTCGCGGCTGCCATCGATGAGGCGGTGCCGGCACCGGTCATCAGCGCGGCGCTCTTTGGACGTTTTGAATCCCGCGGCGACGGCGACTACGCCGACCGAGTCCTCTCCGCGCTGCGGAAACAGTTTGGCGGGCATGATGAAAAGAAGGGATGAAGATATGACGGAGAAGAAAAGCAAAGCAGCCCAGTCAGATGCGCTGGTGCTCTTCGGTGTGACGGGCGATCTCGCTCACAAGATGATCTTCCCGGCCTTATATGCCATGACAAAACGAGGGGATCTGCGGGTTCCCGTGATCGGTGTCGCTCTCCAAACCTGGAGTCTGGCACAATTGCAGGAGCGCGTGAAAGATAGTCTTGAGCAGGCCGGAGGCATCGATGATCAAAAAGCGTTTGACCAGCTTCTTTCTCTCCTTAATTATGTGAGTGGGGATTATCACGATCCCAATACATTCACCGCTATCAAAAAAGCATTGGGCCGCGCCCGCCACCCAACTCACTATCTGGCCATCCCGCCCTCTCTGTTTGACACTGTCATCCAGGGACTGGGAACGGCGGGCCTGGCCGAAGGTGCACGCGTCCTCGTCGAAAAGCCATTTGGGCGCGACCTGGCCTCGGCCCGCGACCTCAATCGTATTGCCCATACTGTCTTTCCGGAAGACGCGATCTACCGCATCGATCACTTCCTCGGCAAGGAAGCGATCATGAATATCCTCTATTTCCGATTCGCAAATTCCTTCCTGGAGCC
>DATFQC010000141.1:0-3549 GCA_035264425.1 Anaerolineales bacterium | reverse complement strand
GGTCGGCAAGCAAATTTAGAGTCTGTTCATCGTCCGCGCGACATTGGACGGCGAGCGCGCCCTGACCCGGTGCGGGGAGCATCACCTCCAACGACAGCCATTCCGTCACATGTCTCTCCAAATTTAAACGAGTCAACCCTGCGCCCGCTAAAATAATTGCGTCGTATTGACCATCCAGTGCTTTTCGTAAACGCGTATCCACGTTGCCGCAAGGATTGGATGTGAAGATCGGGGCGTAGAGAGAGCAATTGAGCCGCTCGCCGCAGGCTCGAGGTCCCGACGGAGGCGTTCTTCGGAAGCGTGGTGACGGTGTAACCCTTCAAAGAAATCAGCGCGTCACGGGCTTCGGCGCGAGCCGGGATACATCCAATGGTTAATCCGACGGGGTTTTCCACCGGTAAATCTTTCAAGGAATGGACCGCACAATGCACGGCGCCGGAAAGCAATTCGCCTTCAAGCTCCTGTGTGAAGACACCCTTGCCGCCGATTTCAGGCAAGGGTTTATTAAGAATTTTGTCGCCCTGGGTTGTAATGATTTTTTCTTCACATTCAAGATCGCGATGAATGGTTTTCAGTGCCTGGATCACCCACTGGGTTTGCCAACGGGCAAGTGCGGAGGGACGGGTTGCAAAAATAAGTTTCATGTTGCTTCATCAGCAGATTTGGTGATCAGGCAGGTTTCACCTGCAATACCACACAAGTCTGCCTCCTCATGCACCCCAAACAAGGTACGCGCCACCGTCGCATATTGAGGGGCATGCGGACAGGTTGATTCATCACGCAGACGACGTGTGGGGCGATCGAGAATTTTTTTAACGAGTGATTGAGTCAGGGCTTCGATTCGTTTGCGTTCAGCCTCTGTCAAATCAGGCATGCGGCGCAGAGTCTTTTCCAGCTCTGCCATACGAATGGATTCGGCCTGCTGACGAATATCCGCGATAATCGGCAGCATTTCCAATGACTTCAAATAATTTTTAAATTCAATGAGCTCTTCGTCCAGGATTTGCTTCACGTGCGGAACCTCATCCATGCGACGTGTCAGTGAATCTTCCAGTTGTGCATTCAATCCATCAATATTAAAAAGTTTTACATGGGAGATATTCGCTGCATCAGAGTCAATATCGCGTGGTACCGCTATGTCAATCAACACCAGGGGGCGTTCAGCCCTTGATTGCATCGCCTGGCTCACCATCTTCGCATCCAGTACGATGTGTGGAGCGCCTGTGGATGAAATTAAAATATCGGCCTCGCCGAGTGACTGTTGGAGGAACTCAAAAGTCGCTGCATCGGCACCCCAACGTTCTGCCAACTGTTGGGCACGCTCCAGAGTCCGATTGATCACTAGAATTTTTTCGACCCCACGCTTACGCAACGCTTCAACAGTTAATTCTGCCATCTCACCCGCCCCAAGCACCACCACTCTGGCAGTTTTGATGCCACCCAAGGCTTTCTCTGCCACCGAAGCTGCCAGTGATGATACTGACGCCGGGTTGCGGCTAATGGCAGTTTCTGTGCGAGCGCGTTTGCCCGCATGAATGGCGGCCTGGAAAAGTCGATTCAGCAGAGGTCCGGCTGTATTTTGGCCGCGAGCCAATTCTAGAGCACGCGTGATCTGTCCTAAGATCTGCGGCTCGCCAATGACAAGGGAGTCCAAACCGGCCGCTACGTTAAATAAATGACGAGCCGCCTCCTCATCTTTGAAGTGATACAAATAGGGCTGTAACTCCTGCAAAGACGCACCGCGAGCATCAGATAAAAAAGCATCCAGCTCGTCAAACGCCAATTGACCGGAGGCCGCGTAAATTTCGATTCGATTACAGGTAGAGATGACAACGAGCTCAGAAAGTGATGAAGCAATATGCCCACAGGCAAAGCGGGAAAGCGAAGCACGAATCTGCTCTTCATCAAATGCAAGTCTTTCACGCAAATGAACAGATGTGGTCGTGTGATTGAGTCCAAGAGCTAGAATATGCATTTGATCCCTGCCATGTCCTTTATTGATACTACTATAACAACAAAGTCCTCCGCAGACCATTCAGATTTTCTAGGTTTGGATTAGCATAGATTAAGACAGCAGTAAGAGTTTGCTCATTTATAAAACAAATGTCACACAAGTTGTCAACGAACATCACCTCATTTTTTGTGAAGCCTGCAGGGTCATTCGTGTGAACTTATCCAGTATTTCTCAACCCTGCGGCAATTCCATTAATGGTTATCGCAATCACTTCGCGCAGGGACTCAGCCTCATCCCCATCTGGATCCGGCAAGGCCCGGATACGGCGCAACATTTCCACCTGGATATAGTTCAGCGGGTCCACATAGGGATTACGGAGTTGAACCGCGTTTTGGGTAATAGGTTCTCCATCCAGCAAGTTTGCATGGCCGCTGATGGATAATACAATTTCACGAGTTCGGTCATACTCGGCTCGTATGGAATCAAACATCTCCCTTGCCAGTTCCTTGTCCGGGACAAGGTCAACATAGAGCGAAGCAATTCCCATATCGGCTTTGATCAGTGACATTTCCGCATTATCGAGCATCGTCTTGAAAAGTGGCCATCCCTTATACATGTCATGAATAAGGGCAGTGTCTTTTATAGAGTGCAGAGCGGAGCCCAGGCCAAACCAACCGGGTAAATTGAAGCGACTTTGCATCCACGAGAACACCCAGGGGATGGCCCGAATTTTCGTAACCTCGCTGCTTTTTCCACGGGCGGCAGGCCGCGAGCCAATGTGCATGCGCTTGATCTCATCGAGTGGAGTCGCGGTTTGCCAAAATTCAATAAAGCGTGGATTCTCATAGACCAGGCCGCGATACATTTTATGTGCCGTCTCTGCCATTTGATCCATACCTGTGCGCCAGGCCGAAGGAATCTCTGTTTTGGTTTTCGCCGGGGAAGAAGCCACAAGTACCGCGTGGACAATTTGCTCCAGATGCCTGTGCGCAAGATCGGGATTGGAATAGCGTGCGGCAATTGTTTCCCCCTGCTCTGTCAGTCGGAAACGACCGTTGATACTGCCGGGCGGTTGAGCACGGATCGCACGGTTGGCAGGCCCACCGCCACGTGCAATGGTGCCGCCGCGGCCATGAAAAATGGTCAATGCAATGTTGTGTTTTTGAGCAACCTTTGTAATATTGTCCTGTCCCTGATACAGAGACCAGTTCGACATCACATACCCGCCATCTTTATTGCTATCAGAGTAGCCAATCATAATGATTTGAGCATTCCCACAGGTGGCAAGATGTTCTCGATAAATTGGAAGCCTAATTAAATTCTCAAAAATAGTGGGGGCCGCCTGTAAATCCTCTATCGTTTCAAAAAGTGGGACGATCTGCAGGCCTGCATCACAACCCATCCAACGCGCCAGGATGAGAACGCTCAACACATCCGCCGCAGACCGGCACATGGAGATAATAAATGGCCCCAGCAGTTCTGAGCCATACACATCGTAGGTGCGCTTAATCAATTGAAACAATGCCCAGGTTTCGGCCGTAGCCGGAGTAATCCCAGGCTGTTCAGAAAGGGAAGGCAACTCAGAGGCCAGCAGC
>DATFQC010000140.1:0-3211 GCA_035264425.1 Anaerolineales bacterium | reverse complement strand
GGATTTTTGCGGGCGGTTCCTCCGGTTCCGCTCTGGCAGGTGCGGTCAAGTATTGCCGAAAATTAAGCGGAGATCGTTTAGCAGTTGTTATTTTTCCTGATTCAGGTTCACGCTATCTTTCCAAATTTTATGATGATAAATGGATGCGCGAGTTCGGGTTCCTCTCGATGGAATTTGGCGAGACTACGCTCAGTGATCTGTTGCTTGCAAAACCGAATAAGACCCTTCATGTGGCAACCCTGGGTGACTCAATGCGGAAAGTCGTGACGGTTATGCACCAGAATGGAGTTTCGCAAATGCCTGTAGTTGGCGAAAAGGGGGAACTGGTCGGATTGATCGAAGAAGTGGATCTGCTCAATCATATGCTTGAAAAGCATGATCACAGCAATGAGGAGGCGATCGATGGGTTGATCCAAAATGCAGGTGCGGTCTTCCCGCCGGAAACCTCGCTGGATGAGACCATGCCTTCACTGACCGCCGGGTACGCCTTGCTCATTGTCGAGCGCAGCAAGCCGGTTGGGATCCTGACCAAGATCGATGTCCTGGATTATGTGGCAGGCAAGATTTAGTTTTTAATTAGTAAGGTATCTTCTATGCAGCTTCAATACACTGAACTTGATAATGGCATCCGCCTGATAAAATTAAATGGTACGCTTGATATCAATGGTGTCTCGCGCGTCGAGAAGGAATTTGTGCGTCGATGCGCGGGTGATAACATCTGTGTGCTTGTTGATTTATCGAAGGTAAATTACATTTCATCTATTGGATTTCCCTTGCTGATCAATTCCGCAAAGGCAATTGTTAAAAATGGCGGAAAGATGGCGTTACTTAACCCGCAAAACAATGTTGAGAATATACTGGAACTGACTGGTATCACATTGATCATTCCCATTCATCACGGTCTGGATACCGCGGTTGCGGCGATCCTTCCCTAGATTTATTGCAATCATGAGAGGTACTTCCAATGGAAATTCAATACACTGAGTTGGAGAATGGCATCCGCCTGATCAAGCTAATCGGAACATTGGATATGCAGGGGACGTTTAGCGTTGAAGTCCAATTTGCCCGCTATTGCGCGGGCGAGGCAGTGCGCGTGTTAGTGGATTTGTCCGGAGTGGCTTACCTCTCCTCCATCGGAATCCCGATGCTGATCAATACGGCCAGATCGGTTGTAAGCCAGGGCGGCAAAATGGGATTGGTGGGCCCAACCTATGATGTGCATCGGGTGTTAGACATCACCGGTGTTCCACAGATTATCCCGATCTTTCACGATTTTGATACAGCGGTTACAGAAATATCCAAAGATAGCTCTTGAAAAGTCTTTCCCTATTCACAAATAAAAAGACTTCGGAACTTTCTCCGAAGTCTTTTTGTTTTGAAAGAATGTTGGGTTATTGTTTCCTCAGGGAAATCCCCAAATGATTGGCCACGGCTCTTTCCTGCCCGGGATTATTATTGTCGACCGGTGTATTGAGTACACGAGGATGTTTATCTACTCCTTCAATCACCATGGTGGAGGAACCGCCTCCATCCAATGCCATCCCTGTATGCACACCATACGAAAGCAGCAAATCCGCTAATTGGCTAAATGTCGCTCCAATGCTGGTCTCACGACCATCCACTACGAACAAATAGAACCAGCGACCATTTTGATTTATGCCAATCGCAGTACGCGGATTCACAATTTGTGCATCCAGCCCTGGGACTTTTAGTCCTTTGGACACGAGCATGCGATCACCCGAGATGGCATTATAGATCTTGCCTTTCGGCGTATCAAACGTGAACTCATTGCGCTGATTAATATAAAGAACTGGATGACCCGGTGCCTTCTGAGAATACACTTTGCCGCGTGAAGCCGCATAGCCCATCAGCCTTACCGGGTCGCCGCTGCCACAGTAATTTTGCGGAGGATAATCTGTTGGATCTAGATAGAAATATCCATCACCATTAATAGCGATCTGCATATCATTCTCGTCGAGAAACTGCGAGGTGGTCCGCGTACACAACTGAGGCACAGTATCGCGAAGTGGGGGTGTCACCAAAAAGCGCAAGCCATCGGTGGCTCTGGTATCAATCTCAATGACATGCGAAATCAAAGTACTGGGAACCATGCGCTCGTTGCGGTAATAGGTTGCTCCCTTGAATACTTTTTGCATCACCGAGGCAGGATTCTTGCCCACATTCGTCAGAAAACTACTGGAAACCCAGGCGATCCACCCATCCACGCGGTGGACACGTATCCAGCTTTGATCGGCATTGGAAGCGAGTGCTTCCACCACTTCATCCTTATTTAACATGCCTATGATGTTAAAACTGGTTCCGGGTCCTGCACGTCCGTTCAAGCTTGTCGTCGCGCGAAACCAATTGCCTGCCACATTATCAGGAGGGGGAGTATTTGGATCCGGGGGAGGAGGGTCGTTCGTGACGAGCGCTAAAAACTGAGCAGAAGACCAGCCCGCCAGCCCATCACTTCGACGGACCTGTCTCCAGGTACCATCCGGGTTGACTCCGAGGGCAGTCACAACTTCATTGAAATCAAGGAGGCCAAGGGATGCAAACCCTGTTCCCGGTCCAGAGCGAATAATAAGACCCGCGGTGGCTGTCACCCGGTATTTATCGCCGGTGGGCGGGGGAGGTGGCGGTGTTGTATCAACCTTTTCCAGAAATTGACTGGAAGACCAGCCCGTTAAACCGTCCGTCAAGCGGCGGATTCGAATCCAGGTGAGCCCCGGGTTGAATTCCAGCGCCTCTACTACATCATTCCTGCTCAGAAGGCCAATGGATCCAAAATTCGTGCCGGGTCCTTCGCGGACGTTCAAGCTGTTTGCCGTAACCCGGTAACGCTGACCGACAGGTGGTGGAGGCGGAGGAGGCGGGGGTGGAGGAGGCGTATCGAGCTTGACAAGATAGGCAGCAGCAGCCCAACCCGTCAATCCATCAGAGAGTCGACGGACGCGCAGCCAACTTCCATCTACGCTGGATTCAAGCGCTTCGACAATCTCATTTCTGCGGAAAAAGCCGATTGCCGGAAAGCTTGTGCCCGGCCCTTGCCGAACATTCAATGTCCCGGCGTTGACGCGATACCGGTTCCCTGATGGGTCTGGAGGGACCGGGTCAGTTGGCGTAGGGACGCTAAAGCGGCGGGCAAACGCCTGCGCGTCCCCATTGAAATAGTTGAGATCAATCTCCAAACTTTCCACCCCATAAAAAG
>DATFQC010000139.1:0-3871 GCA_035264425.1 Anaerolineales bacterium | reverse complement strand
AGCCGTTCCGGCCGGAGGTGTAATGGCTACTGGCGTCAGTGAACCAGGTGTCGGAGTTGCGATAAATAATGTAGAGGTCGGAAAGGCCAGCAGAGTCGGGGTGGGAGGCACAGGTGTAGAGGGTAATGTACACCCCACGAGCAGAACTAATCCAATGAAGATCGTTGAGAGAGTCTTGGCGTTCATCTTTATCTCCTCTTTCGATAATTATATCGCTCTGATTTACCTAACAACGTATATTATAGAAGCAAATTTTCAATCTGTTCTTTCAATCGGGGAATCCTTTGCATGATCCATTCACTGGTTCGTCCACTTGTCACTTTGAACCAAAGACGATGTTCACACTCCCACCAGGTGATTTCCAATATTCCCCTTTGTTTGTCCTGCTTAAAATGCCAATGAACACTTCCAGGATAGCTGGCCAACGTTCCCTTCAAGCTACAGGTTAATTCATTCGACGCGCAAACCTGTTCAACAACCCTGAGGACAATCTCTGGTTCAACACGGTCAGAGATTTGAAGCTCAACTTCAATCATGGATTGATTGAGAATTTAGGAACTAGGCTTCCCCGAACGCGACCACAACCATATGTTGATTTAATAACTGGGGCGATTGAGACTCTTTGTTGGGAACAACTTGTCCCAGTGTGTACCCCCCTGCCAGTGGCACATCCTTTCCAAGGATATCCTGAACGGCGGCGATCTCAGCACCGGGATGAGATTTGAGCAACATTTCCCAGGCAATATCGACCAGGACAAAAGCAAAGACAGGTTTGCTTCCCTCCAGTTGTTGCAGTGCCTGTTGAGCAGCCTGCTGGGCTGCATTCTCACAGGAGACGCGGCTTCCCACCAGAAGATATGCATCCACGCCATCGCGCACAGGCGCGTTCATGCGAAAACTACCATCTGCTTCCACACGAATGGGGGCGCGGATGACGAGCTGCTCTCCCTGCTCTATACCCAGCGGGTATAGCCGCGCCAGATGACTCAGTGGAGGAAACGCCCATTCCCGGGCCGGATACCCAAAGAGTTGAGCGTACGTTTCAGAGGCGGGACGACCATCCAGCGTGCGGAGCCAGAAACCACGCGAGCGCGTCACGCGGAACTGACTGCCAACAGGATTCCATCCATGAGCATAGCCCACCCCCACGCGTACGTCACCGTGCAGAAATGCAGCCGACAACGCACCGGTTCCATTTTGTGGACCCGCAATCTGATAAGAGTGACCGGTGTGCAAATCCCCCGAGGAGAGGCCGCCTGCCAGCGGAACAGAGCCAGTTGAAATCGCGTTGCAAAGCTGATCCGCATCTCCGTTGAATCCATCTGCGATGAATAGGACCGCACGTGTATCGGTTTGATCGGCAACTTGCTTTGAGAGCTGCGCGCCGGTCTCGCGTCCACTTTGGGCATAGCCGGGCATCCAGCGCGTTTCTGCCCGCATATCCCCGCCGAGCAATCCAACCAATACCGAATTGGAATGCAAGCCATCTCCAGCTAAACAAACCGGGCTACTGAAGCCGATCAGTGGAGTGTCACCCAGGAGGCTGGATACCCCTCCGGCGACTTCGCGCGCCTGATACTGATGCGACGCAATCACAAAGCCGAAAGCGGGGGACCCGGAACCAAGCTTGTTCAAAGCCTGATGCGTTGCCTGTAAACCCGCCTCGCGGCCGTTTAGTGCCTGAGCATGTCCTGTGGAAGCTGTCAGAGTCATTTCGGCTATCCTTCCGCAATGGGAATCGTGAAATGGAAGGTTGTTCCTTTTCGGAATTCGCTATCAAACCAGATACGTCCCCCCTGCATTTCCACCAGGCTCTTGGTGATATTCAAGCCAAGACCGGTGCCAGGTACTTCACGGGCTTTCATATCATCGGAGCGGAAGAATCTTTGGAAGATCTTTGTCTGATCTTCGATGCTAATCCCAATCCCGTTGTCCCGCACCCAGAGATGTACAACACGCTTCGCGCCTTCGGGATCCCACTGGTTAGGGGTGGCTTCCGCCCCAAGAATAATCGTCCCACCTTCGGGTGTGTATTTGTGCGCATTGCTAACCAGATTCGTAAGTACCTGTGCTACGCGCAAACGGTCTGCCCAAACCTCAGGCAGGCTTGGTATAAGCTGAAGGTCAATGTTTTGACGCTTATCCTCCACTTGCCTTTTGGTGGATCGCAAAACTTCATCTACTATTTCTCCCACTGCTACTGGCTTAAAGTCCAGACGCAGGCGGTTGGCTTCGATTTTCGCATTATCGTTGAGATCAGAAACCAGCGCGGACATTCGTTCGACATTGGAACGGATCGTGCTCAGGAAGTTGGCCTGCATCTCATTGATCTGACCGACTGACCCGGCGGCAAGCAATTCTGTATATCCCTTGATGGAGGTCATTGGGTTCTTCAATTCATGCGCTACAAATGAAACGAAATCGCTTTTTGCCAGGGTCGCACGCTGAACTTCATCGTACAGCTGCGCATTGGCAATCGCGATCGCGGCACTGTCACTCAAGCTATTGAGAAATGATAAATTGCCTTGTGAGTCGCTGGTGCTTTCGAGCAATATCAAACCAATCACCTGTGTCTCTCGGCGGATCGGAACAATGATCTGGGTATGCGCCATGGGCAAAATACCCTTGGCGCCATTGCTCACCAGTGAAATCTGGGTGGGCTGTCCACTCTCGATGGCAGAACGCAGAGCAGCCAGCTCAAGGGGCATATGTGATTCTATTTCGGAGGTCAGGACGTCGTCATAGCCCTGATGCGCCATCAGGCGGAGGTGATCTCCTTCGAGCATGCCAATCAATCCGGCTTCGGCGTTGGAGCGACGCATGGCCCATTCTAATGTCGTCCGCATTGCACGCGCCACTTCCAGACTGGCATTGAGCTCACGGACAATCCGTCCCATCACTTGGAGTTCTTCTACTCTCTCAGCCAGCTCCTGATCCGTAAGAGCAAGCAGACGGGCGTTTTCAATGGCAACCGCGGCCTGACCTGCAAACGCCGTCAGCAAGTTTTGATCATCCTCCACGAAAGGCAGACCATCCCGGCGATTAATGACTTCAATCACACCCAGCACTCGATCCTTGATCTGCATGGGAACAGCGAGCAGGGAGCGCGAAATAAAACCAGTTTGCTTGTCCGAACCTTCATAGCGGGCGGTGGAACGCTGAGCATCATTCTCGATGACGGGCGCGCGCAACTGGACAGCTCTCCCTACAATCCCTGTGCCGGCCGGAAGGCGTTGTCCCAACAAATTACTTGCCACCGGCCCGACGGTCACACGGAAGATCAGATCGCCGGTAGGCTCATCCATCAGGAATAAGGTCCCTGCCTCGCAATTCAGGATTGTGACAGCGTTCTCCAGGATGTATCGAAGAAGCGGTTCCTGCTCCAGTGTGGAGGTAAGCTGACGTGTAATTTCATTTAACGTGGAAAGTTGATGGGCACGCTGTTGTGTCTCTTCCAAAAGGCGGGCTTTCACGATCGCGCCAACGGTCTGGTCTGCAATCGCCTGTACCAGATCAAGTTGGGCAGGTGTATACGTCACGGTCGCATCATCGCTGCCAACACTTAATGAGCCAATGGTCTCGGCACCGGAGTTAAGTGGCACACCCATCCACGCATAGATCCCCTGAGCAGAAGGTGTGATATTCCGTGCCTGACATTCACGCAAATAATCCTGCGTCAGGATGGGGCGTCCCTTGCGTATAATTTCCTGACCCAGACCCAGGCTGAGAGGCAAGGGCTGATTTTCACGACTCGCAATACGTTCTTTATCATCCACTCGAAAGGCATAGTAAAAGTAATTCGCGGCTTTGTTGTAAAGCGTAATATGAAACAGCGAGGAAGGAATAATCTGCGAGGTCTGCGCAAAGATCA
>DATFQC010000138.1:0-2906 GCA_035264425.1 Anaerolineales bacterium | reverse complement strand
TCACGCAGTTATCTGACGGAAGGCTGCAACTGGTGTCAGGCTGCCATCTCTCGCGCCGAGACGTTATCAGCGGCCGGCTCGAACATCGATCAAACGCGGGCCGAAGCATACACGGCTTTGGCGTTGTTATCCGTCAATCGGGGAGAACACCAGACGGGACAGATCGCAGCCAAGCAGGGGGTTGCCCTGGCACGGCAATTGGACGACAAATTAATATTGGTACGTGCGCTCAACTTCCTAGGATTTTCCTCTGCTTTTCTGGGTGACGTAACGCTGGCATTCGACTCTCTGCATGAAAGCGAGGAGATCTGTCGAAAATTCGGATATAGGAGGGAACTCGCCAATGTTTTGCAATCTCTGGCCTATGTAACGCTGGAGGTTCATGGATCAAAGGCTGAAGAACAACTCCAGTCCTATATGGAGGAGAGTCTTGCCCTGTCTCAAGGCTCCCTGGACCTTGAGGCAGCGGTACGAACGGAGGGCATATTAGCCAGGCTGGCATTCTTTGAGGGCGATCTGGCTGCGGCTCGAAAACATGCCGACCTTATGTTGGATCTCCACAAGGAAATGGGCGATCAGTTTGGTGTCACCGGGCATCAGAGCGAGATGGCACATGTGGCGCGGCAGATCGGCAATTATGAGGAGGCGCTTGCCCTGTATCGTGAAACCCTCCCGGAGTGGCAGAAGATCGGCCACCGCGGCGCGGTCGCACATCAATTGGAATGTTTTGCGTTTATCGCCAAAGCACAGGAGCAGGGGGAGCGGGCCGTCCGATTGATGAGCGCGGCCGAAGCGTTGCGCGCAGCTAGCAGTTCCCCAAGAACGCCTCAGGAACGGATCGAGTATGATCGGGAATTAGCAGGGCTGCGCGCTGCTATGGATGAAAGAACCTTCCATTTGCTTTGGGCAGAGGGACAGTCCATGAACATGGATCAGGCAATCGATCTTGCAATGGGGGAACAGGAGCAGTGACCCTGATTTTTTGAAACCATATCTGGGATCTGTCCCCCCGGGCGAAGCGGCCATGTTGTTCAAAAAGGTAGGGTAATTGACTATTGGAAAATAGGAAAATCTCCCTTAGAATTCACTCATAATCACCTCAGGTCTTAGGGAATGAGAAAACAGGCCTTTAGCATCATGCTACACTGAAAACGAAGTAAAGCTCTGCTTATTAGCCCAGGGTTTTGACAGAGTGGATTTGTAATCTTGTTTACTGTATTTAAAGCGATTATTCAGAAAGGGTAAAGTTTCTCATGTGCATGTGGCTCTTAATCGATGACTGCCTACCGCGGGAACAGCAGCTTTGGGTACTATCATGATCACGAAGCAACCTCTCCGCCTGCAAGCGCTACAGATAGAGGCCTTGAAGATACAGCGGGAACACCTGCTGATTGTGCAAAAACGTCATAAATCCTGGATCATAGATACTGCCGATAAGGAGATCGACCGCTTGCGACATGACATCATCGCTTTGATTGAAGAAATGGTAAGCCAGTATGACAGCCTTCTGGAGGCACTACAAAAACAAGGAGCTACGGATAAGGTGAGTGTGGACACAGAAGTAGAAGCCATCTCGAGCATTGAATAGACTAAATTCGCTCAAGTATCGTACTAGACGCATAAGGAAAAGAAACCTGACTGGCCTGCCTTTTTAAGTTTTGGCATGACCAGTCAGGTTTCATTTATATAGGAACGATTTGAACAGGATTTATGGCTTTGCCTGGCGAAAAGCTAAATCACTGTAGTACTGTGGCATTAGGGATGCGCCAGCTTTCCAATTAACTTGGTAGTCACCGAGGCCGAATTATTGCTCAAATCTGGGTCAAAGGTGCAATGCGGGTCAAAATTGCAATCTGTGAGGAGAAAGACATTCGCCGTGACGGTGAGTTTCCTCGGTTTTGTAAGTGAACCCGGGGTAGGGGTTGCAACCAGTGTTTCGACAACGGTCTCACCAGCAGCCAAGGTTGAATACTCACAAAATGTACCATCGTTACTGACCCGATCACAGGTCAAGGAGACAATATTGAGTTGGTCTGGCAAGAAAATGGCAACAGCAACATCAATGGCGTCGTCCGGCCCAAGATTTGTCATTGTCGCTGTATACGTGACGGTCTGTCCCATTTTTACCTTGCTTTGATCGGCAACCAGGGTGAGAGATAGATCTGATGTCGCTGTAAGTGTGGCGGCAAAGGCTACTTTGCTTGTTCCTAGCGACAGGATCAGTGGCAAAATGCCAATCATATTGATGATGAAACGGCGATAGTTTAAAACTTTATTCATCTTATACTTTCCTTTCTTTCTATAAATAAATCAGACCCCCGAATTTATCACTTACAAAGCAGCCTATCCTTTGAAAGTGTGTATTCATGACGAGTGAAGCTCGGTAAAGTAACAAATGAAGTTATCCTATGACCCCCTATACGGCAACTGCCTTCCAAGAGGAAGTGACTCTGGCTGCCGCCAGCACGAAGAAAATTAGCCCTCGAAGCGGGCTACATCGATTGCGAATCGCACCTCGTCGGCGCGCGGTTGATCGAGATCGCCATACTCGTGATCTACCCAGCTCCGCAGAGCCTCCAGGCTGGCGTCAAAAATGGCATCCGGAATCTCCCATGCATCGGAGTATGCACGCGAGGCAAAACGTTCCAGTTCTTCGCGTAATGTGAATGAGAGTGGATATCGCACAACTTCCATCTCCGTCAAACGAGCCCCCAGAGATTGCAGCTCCGGCACGGAATCCTCTTTGCTGCGAACCCCCGTCAGATTGGCATCCACACCTCGTTCCCCCAGCCAGCGCCGCCAGTAGCCTCGCATTTGCCCGCGGATAGTTACCCCAACCGGGTCCCACGTCTTAACGTTGACATAACTCCCGCCTGTTCCGAGCACACGCTTGAACTCATGCAGGG
>DATFQC010000137.1:0-4275 GCA_035264425.1 Anaerolineales bacterium | reverse complement strand
AAAGCGGGGCAGCAGATTGATAATCGTGGTTTTGCCTGCCCCGGTTGGGCCCACAATTGCGATCGTCTGCCCGGGTTGCGCGGTGAAGGTAACATCTTTCAGAACTGGCACGCCATCTTCATAAGAATGTGTGGCGTTGTTGAACTCCACCAGTCCTTTGATCGGCGGCATGCTGATCGCATTGGGCTTATCGGTCACCGCAATGTCTTCATCGAGAATACCAAAAATGCGTTCCGCCCCTGCGATGGCATTTTGGATGTTCGTCCACAAAACTGCGATCTGTTGAATAGGCTGGTTGAAACGTTGGACATACGCAAGGAAGGTAATGATCAAACCAAAGGTAACGGTCGCCCCGAAAAGCGTTTGCCCTTTGAGAAGTGCCCATCCGCCCGCGCCGACCACAATGGCAAGCGCCACATAGGACAGGGCTTCCAGAGTTGGAGCCAGCGCAGAGGTATAAGCAACCGCGCGTACGTTGGCATCCCGATTCGCAGCGTTGACTTCCTTGAACTGTTCGATGTTTTCATCTGCGCGGTTGAAGGCTTGTACTTCACGGACAGCCGAGATGCTTTCCTGTAACTCGGCGTTGACATTGCCGATCTCCTTACGGCTCGTTCGGAACGCCTTACGCGCCTGGGCCGAGAAATACAAAGTGACAACAAACATCACCGGCGCAATCGAAAGGGAGAGCAGGGCAAACGGCAAACTGGCTCTCAACATGTTGTACGCGACCCAAACAAGCAAAAGGATTCCGCTGACCACATTGATCAAAGCGAAGGAAATTGCCTGTTCGATTGCCGATGTATCATTGGTAATACGGCTCATCAAGTCGCCGGCTTCATGGTCAGAGTAGTAGCTGAGCGAGAGTTCATGTAATTTGTGAAACACCGCTAACCGCAATTCGCGCAGCACGTGTTGACCTGTCCAGGACATCGCGAAGAAAGTCATACCGGTAAGAATGGAGCCTATCACAAACAACACGACCACGATAATGATGAGGCGGAAGAGGCCCGCGATGCGCTGATCCGTTGTCATCGCAGCAGGATTAGTTGGTGCGGGATAGTTATTCCATGTGTAAGCCTTGTAGATCAAACGGTGCGCGGTTGTTAATGTGGAGGGATCAGTTGTCCCGAGCCAGCATGCAGAAGCAGAATTTGCAGATTGTGTTTGGCCAAAGTTCCCGACAGAAGCAAATTGACTTCCCAGCGGTACGAGAAAGCAGTCAGTAGCTTGTCCGGTGAGTTCGGGAGTGATCACTTGCGTCCAGGTGGAGATCATGATGAGCACAAGCACGAATAAAAGCATATACCAGAATTTGCCAAAGTAACTGCCCAGGCGCGCCAAGGTACCGCTAAGATTGCCGGCTTTTAATGTCTCCTGTTTAAAGATATCGCGATTCATCATCATAGGGCACCTTCCTTTTCGTGGGCAAGGATCTGTGAGTTGTAAATTTCAGCGTAGATCGGGCTGTCTTCCATTAATTCCTGATGCTTGCCCTCCGCGACGATTTCGCCCTTGTCCAAAACAATAATTTTGTCGGCGTTTATTACGGTACTAATGCGTTGGGCGATCACAAAGGATGTGCGTCCCTGCATGAGAGTATCGAGTGCTTTTTGGATCTGTGCCTCCGTATTGAGGTCAACACTGGAGGTTGAGTCATCCAGGATGAGAATGCGCGGGTTGAGGAGCAGGGCGCGGGCAATAGCAACGCGCTGCTTCTGTCCACCGGAGAGCGTGGTACCGCGTTCCCCAACATGTGTGTTATAGCCATCGGGGAACGACAATATGAAGTCGTGTGCCTGAGCAGCTTTCGCAGCGGCTTCGATCTCTGCCTGCGAAGCATCCGGTTTACCAAAAGCGATGTTCTCACGGATCGTGCCGCTGAACAACGTTGTTTCCTGTAAGACGATCCCGATGTGTGAACGAAGTGATTCAAGTTTCAGATCACGCAAGTCGTGGCCATCAATCGTGATCTTGCCCTCACTCGGATCATAGAAGCGTGGCAGTAAGTTGATAATGGTTGTCTTGCCTGAACCGGTGGCACCCAGCAGGGCAATTGTTTCGCCGGGATTGGCCGTGAAGGAAACATTCTTCAACACGGGTTCCCCGCCGCCAAAATAACGAAATGTGACATTTTCAAACTTTACGGTGCCAGTGACATCGGGCAAGGTGATCGCATCAGGCTTATCGGTAATATCATTCTTGGCGTCAAGAATTTCAAAAATGCGGTCGGCTGAGGCGGCAGCCTGTCCCATTTGCGTAATGATGAAGCCGAATTGGGCAACGGGGAAAAACAGATAGATCAAATAGAGCGAGAATTCCTGCCATTCTCCGAGTGAAAGCAAACCAGTGATAATCTGTTTGCCGCCAAAATAAAGGATCGCAGCCTGTCCGAGATTGGCGATCAAAAACACCAACGGGAACAGGAACGTAAACAAGCGCGAGACTGTGATCGCCTGATTCATCGTATCATCTGCGGCGGCGCGGAATTTGGTCTGTTGCTCCTTTTCGCGCGTAAAGGCCTTGACGACTTTCACACCCGCCAGATTTTCCTGCAAAATCGTGTTAAGCGCCGAAAGTTTTTGTTGAACTTTGATGAACAATGGCTGGCTGGCCGAACCAAAGATCATGAATAGCACCAACGCAACCGGAAGGATGGGCATGGCAGTCCAGGCGAGAGAAGCATTGGTGGAAAACAGAATAATGATCGTACCCGTCAGTAAAATGACCGCGCCCACAAGTTGCAGCAATCCCTGACCAATAAACAAACGCACTTTTTCCACGTCATCTGTGGCGCGGATCATCAGTTGTCCGGTCTGATTCTTGTCGTGGTACGAGAATGACAATCTCTGGATTTTCGCGTACAGGTCATTGCGCAGATCGTAGGCAACTGACTGCGAATTTTTCTCCGCCCAGAACGTCTGCAAAAACGCGAAGAGACCGCGCAACGCAGCGAAGATGAGAATGAAGATCAGCGCATTGATGAGAATACGGGGCGCGTTATTGATATCTGCTGACAACTGGGCTTTGAGCTGATCCATCGTTAAAGTGGCATCTTTTCCCGTAGCTTCGAGAATCTTTGGCAGGGCAGCGCTGACAAGGTTTGCGGGAATCTTCCCCACTCCATCCAACACCTGGTTTGCTACATAACCGCTTGTGACTGCATCAATCACATTGCGGATCAGGTGCGGCACAGCCAGTTGTGAGAGGGTTGCAATGATCAAAAAGACATACGGTAAGGCGGCCTGACGTTTATAGTTCGTCAGGTAACGGACCGCGCGGCCAATCCCCTTAAAAGAGGGGCGCTGTTGGCGTTGTCGTCCGCGTGACATGGGTCTGGATGCTGTTGCTTGCAAAGGTAAATATCCTTTCTAACAATGTTTCTTGATAAAGAGTGTAAAGCGTCGTGATGAATTGAGTGTGAAGAGTTTTAGGAGGTTTAGGAGGTTTGAAAACCCGCTACAGTGGTTCTGCTTCCAGTTCCTGCGCAGCACGGGTCATGATGTTGAGCGCTTCATTCACCTGCTCGCGTTCCTGAGTAGATAATTTCTGCGCCACGTCTTCCACCCAGCGATACCGCCTTTCCGTGGCCTGTTTGATGAACTCTTTGCCTTTTTCAGTGAGATTCAATAATTTGGCCCGGCGGTCATGGGGATCTTCTTCTCGTTGGATTAAACTGTTTTGTACGAGTTTATCCACGAGCTGGCTGGCGGCGGCATTCGTGATGTCGAACCGATCGCTAATATCGGAAATGCCACAATTTTCGTGAAAGTGGATTTGCATCAAAATACCCAGCTGAGGCATGGAGATTCCAACTGTCTTCGCAAGGTGTGAGCGTTCCCGCATCGAATGATGCATCACGATATCCATGAAATGGCGCATGGTTTGGGAAAGTTGAGAGGAGGAAATCATAGTTAAGCCTTCTTTTTAGTTAAGAGAGCTTAACTTTATACGATAGTTAAGTTTTTGTCAAGAAGTGAGAAATTAGAGATTTGTAAGAGCTGGGGTGCCTACTCCTCCAGTGCATACGTGATGGCTTGTTCCAGTGCTAGGGCGCGTCCTTCTTCCCACAGCGCCGCAAACCTCTCTTGGCCTAGCTCTGCGCGCAAAGCAGCACGCCGGCTTTGATAATCGGGTTGATCGACAGGGTCAATGACCGAGCCAATCGATATACGGAGCGCCGCCGCGACACTCAACAGACGCACTGCTTTTTCAGGATTCCCCTGCGCCACAGCAACTTCCGCCAGGCGCTCGATACACCAGGCACTGCCACCC
>DATFQC010000136.1:0-4041 GCA_035264425.1 Anaerolineales bacterium | reverse complement strand
AGCCATTGTTGCTGAAACCGGCACGGTAGCATACTTTTACCGCGATAAATTGGCAGATCTTTTCCAAACCATCACAAAAGAAGTTGATGGGCAGGAAATCACTCCACCGCCTGTTCATACAGAACAGGCGATTCAAGGGATCACTCCTTCACCGGCTGTAACGGCAACACTACCTTCCTCTACATTATCAGTCAGCCCAACCGGTACTGAATTAACCAGCACTTCACTGCCCGGCGCTGTCCAAGACAACACCATCAGCACTAACTCAACTCCGGCTCCCAATGGAAATAACGGTAATCATTATGGTCAGACACCTAGACCTGAGAGAACAAAAGACCCAAAGGATAATAACGACCAGCCTCCGAAAGATAATTCAAAATCGACGAAAACCAAATAAACAAAGAACAGACCTCCTGTTATTAGGAGGTCTGTTCTTTGTTTAAAAGGTTGTCCTATTTCTTGATTATTCCGGTGTCACCTTCACATAATCTCTTGTTTTGTCGCCTAGTAAACTACTGATCCAGTGATATAACGCGTATAACTCAAGTGCGAAGGGCAGGTAACCGCCATATCCAAGTAGGGGCATTTCAAAAATATGCATCCAATCTCCCCAGGCCACATGATAGATCCACTTCGGATATGAATAATAGTTCCACATCTCCCAGAAGAACGCAGTCAGCAAAACTCCAAGCCAAAGTGAAATAACAGGACGCCAATCCCCATTTTGAGTCCAGTATGCCAGTGAACGGTTTCCCAGCCAGATGTTGATTGGTTCCAGAATAAAATACAGGGAAAGCCAGATGAAAAGGAAGAAAATTTTGGGCCATATTAACATCGACGCGAGCATAAGCCAACCGAGAACAAAGAAGATGAGCGTTGTTCGTTTGTCGGTGCCAATGACAGGTCCACGTCCGAGGCGTTTCACAAAATCAAAACTGGCGAAGAATTCCGCACTTCCAAACACAGCTGGGATTACCGTGGTAAAGCTTAATGTCGTCCAGAAGATATATTCGAGTGGCGTAAAGATGTCCAGTCCAATGTAAGTCCAATTTTGGGTACGGATGTTGAGTAATTCGAAGATCCACCAAACAGGTGCAGAAACGAGAAATAGTCCTACATATTTGCGAGCATTGCGTGTGAGCAGGGATGTGTCCGTGCGGTAGAACACCAACCCATCGATCGCGAGACAGTATCCCAGCCACATGGGAAAAAATCCCCAATGCGTGCGCGGACCTTGTAGAGTCCAATTAAGAGTCCAGAAAATGATGATCAGGCCAAACCCGAACCAGCCCTGTAAGGGGAGTTTGGTTTTTTCGTTCTCGATACGATTAGTTTCGATATTTGTTGTCATTCCCCAAGTTTACACTGACAAAATAATTTGTAGAACTAAATTAATCAAGAGTTTAGAAAAAGATCTTAATCCGATGGATAAACTTCCACGGATACATCGTGAAGATGAACTTTCCCGGATAATAATGCGCCCTGCTATGTATTTCTCATGAGCAGGCATTTCCCATGAATCCTGTTCTTTGGAAGAGTCTCAACTTCGGATCGTGGTCAGCGAACAATCGATTGCTGCCAAATTACATGAAACCCTACCAACTGCTCTTCTGGAGATAGACAAATATATTTGCCAGTAATCAAAATATTTTGTTTTTTATCAAATATATTGACAATTACAAAAATATTTGCTATTATAAGGATATTGGAGTACCTCAAATGCCACTTATTCCCCAATCCTGCCCAAGTTGTTCTTCTCCCCTAGTTGTCACCCAACTCAATTGCACCGTGTGCGGCACCGGCGTGGTCGGAAAGTTCGAGCTTTCCCCATTTTTTCGCCTCTCCCCTGAAAGTCTAAAATTCCTGGAATTTTTTGTCCGCAACCGCGGCAACGTCAAGGAAATGGAACGGGAGACAGGCGAATCCTATTGGGCGATCCGCCGTCAGCTCGATGAGGTGATCACCGAAATGGGAATTGAACCTCCCAACAAAGATGATATCTCGACACGCCGACAGGAAATCCTGGCGCGCTTGAGCCGGGGTGAGATCAACGTGCAGGAAGCTACCAAACTACTTTCTCAAATAAAAGGAGACCACTCATGAATGGACAAAAGGAACGTTTAATGGTTTTGGACATGATCGCCGAAGGGAAAATCTCTGCGGAGGAAGCAGAGCAGCTTTTCAAGGCGATGGAAGTGACAGAGGCAGACCCCGCCTTGGAGTCCCAGGAGTTCGTCCCGCCTACGAATTTATCTCAGCCTGGATTTCTTTCCACTCCCCCTTCGATCAGCGGTCGGCCTTCCTACAGAGATCTGATCGGCGCTTTAAAAGAAGCTGGCATCGACCAGGTGACTCTCAGCGATATGCAAGAACTGCAAGCCCATAAACTGACCGCGGAGTACGTGCGTGAGATACGCGCTCTTGGGCTGGAACCGGATGGACTGGGCGAATGGATCAATCTGCGAATTCATGATATCACCCCTCGTTATGTGCGTGATTTGCGCGAGATGGGCATTACGGACCTAGATGTCGATGAACTTACAGAACTCAAAGATCACAGCGTTTCTGCCAAATATATCTCCAGCCTGCACGAAATGGGCGTTAAGGATTTAGAGGTAGACGAATTGATTGAGCTTAGCGATCACGATGTCTCTGCAAAATATATTGCAGAATTGCGTCAGGCAGGCTTCAAGAACCTTGACGTCGATGAATTGATCGAACTGAGCAGCCATGATGTCTCTTTGAAATATGTTGTAGAGCTACGCGAACAGGGATTAAAGGATTTGGATGTAGACGAAATTGTGGAACTCAGCAGTCATGATGTTTCGCCCAGGTACATATCCGAGTTAAGAAAACTGGGATTCAAAGAATTTGATGTAGATGATCTCGTGGAGCTTGGCAGCCACGGGGTTTCTACCAAATTTATCGCGGAGCTAAATGCTCTGGGGTTGAAGGATCTCGATATCGACGATCTGGTAGAACTTGAAAATCATGGTGTCTCTCCTGAGTTCATCGGCGAGATGCGCCGGCTCGGGTTCAAGGATCTGGATATCGATGAGCTGGTCGAACTTGCCAACCACGATGTCTCACCCCAATTTATTGCTGAGCTTCGCGAAATGGGATTCAAAGATTTCGACACAGACGATTTCATTGAATTACGGAATCACGATATTACAGTGAACTTTATCAAATCGATGCGCGAATTAGGCCTGATCGATTTGGATGTTGATGAATTAGTAGAACTTCGTATCCACAATGTGAGTCCGAGATTTGTGCGGGAACTGCGTGAGATGGGTTTCAAGGACCTGGAAGTAGACGAACTAGTGGAGTTGACGAACCGTCACGTCACGCCGCGCTTCATCCGTGAAATGCGCGAACAATACGGGGAAAGCCTGTCGCTCTCACAATTATTGAAATAAGAGAACAAGTGATAAAAACTGGAACAACAGGTCCGAAAATCTAATAAATTTTTCGGACCTGTTGTTCCAACCCTAGGCACCCGGCATCATCCGCAAAAATTCATCGCAGTGGTCAGATAGATCTCGGCACAGGCTTTCACGCTTGCCAGATCCACCCATTCTTCCACGGCATGCGCGCCGCTCCCAGAAGGTCCAAATAAAACAGATGGGATACCCGCCGCCGATAGGACTGCGGCATCAGTCCAAAACTGAACTCCCGCAATTTGTGATGGATGATTCAAGACGTTTATCGAAGCGGCTTGGATGACTTTGACAATCTCCGCCTCTTCTGAAGTTTCCAGAGGAGAACGGTCAATCCCTCTTCGTATAACAGCCTTAAAGGATAAGTCTGAACTCTGAATGTTCTGAGCAATCTCCATAAGTTCTGCTTCCGCCGCCTCGGGCGTTTCGCCAGGCAGTGTGCGCCGTTCTACCGAGAGCCGGCATCTTTCCGGGTAACTAGAGAGCTCCTGTCCCCCACTGATGAGGGATGCATGTAAAGAGCCACTTCCTAGCAATGGATGTGTTGGGTTGGCACGAAGTGTTTGATCGAGCCTTTCTATTTCATTCAAAACTCTCCCCA
>DATFQC010000135.1:0-3124 GCA_035264425.1 Anaerolineales bacterium | reverse complement strand
CGCAAGAACTAAAAATAACGAAATTTGGCGCAGACTGAAAGAGGAATGGACAAGTCTCCGCCTTATTCAAGACCGACTTGAGGCAAAAGAACTTTTAGTCCATCAACCAATGCATCTACATCCCTCTGAGTGTTGTACCCTTGAATTGAAATACGGATAAATTGCTTATCCATCCACTGGATTAATGGTATTTCGATTTGATGGTGATCATATAAGTGACTTTTGAGGAGCGCGAGGTCAGAGTTCGGTAATGGCGCAATTCCCACCTGGCTATAAAAATCTGAATCGAGCGGATACAAAGATGAAAGCCTTGTTAGATCGCAAATTCGTTCGATGGCTTGCCGAAGCAACATGTGACACTCGTAACGAACATGATCCCAATCATGATCCTTCATAAACTGAATAGCTGTTGGGACCGTCAGTGCGGCAGTGGGATCTTTGGTTCCGGTCCATTGCAGAATATCAATAAACCGTGAACCCGTTGCAATATCAGGCGTTGGATTCGTTCCCCAACTGACAATCAAAGGGTTGATGAGATTTTGAATTTCACGACGCACATATAGAAACGCAGCACCCTTTGGGGCAAGCATCCATTTATGACAATTTCCAAAAACGACATCCGCGCCCAGTAATTGCAGATCAACAGGAATTTGCCCGGGCGCGTGTGCCGCGTCAATGATCGAAAGAATCCCTGCGTTTCTGGCTCGCTGGCAAAGCTTTTCCACAGGCAGGCGCAATGCGGTTGGGGAAGTAATGTGACTAAGATAAATAACTTTTGTCAGTGGGGTAACTCCCTGCCAGAATTCCTCGACAATTTCTTCTTCACTGCTTACCGGCAATGAAATGTGTTGATGAATATAGTTCGCGCCTGTTTTTTCGGAAAAAACATCCCAGGTGTAATCACATGCCCCATATTCGTGGTCAGTGGTCAAGATCTCTTCACCTGGTTTCAGTTGGAGCGAATGAGCAACAATGTTCACTCCATGGGTAGCATTTGGAATGTATACCAAGTCGTCCGCATCCGCGTTTAGATACTTGCCCAACGCGATTCGTGACTCACGCATGAGCTCTGGTAGCTCCCGTCCGAGAAACAATACGGGCTGGCGCTCCAGGCGGCGCTGCCAATTTTGGTAGGCTTCAAAGACAGGGATCGGCGCGGCCCCATAGGAACCATGATTGAGAAAAACAATATTCGGGTCAAGAAGAAAATATTCTTTTAGGGATGACATCTGGCAATTATAATAGATGGATTTTAGAGGGCATAAACGGCTGGTCAGGAGAATCGAATAACTCCCAGGTTTCCTTATGGATAATGGATTGGCCCGGCTCGATCACATTTAACGAACCAAGTGACTCGAGTTCCACGAAAAGATCATTACAATACATTTCCGCATTGCAGTTGTTATCAGGGTACTTTAATCCGGGGTGCGCCTCAAACGTCTTGCGAAAAAGAATGCCGTCCAGCCAATAGGCCATCCAGCCATGAGGATTATAGTAACCAATCTTGAACGGTGGCAGAGCCGCCTCAGCCTGGAACAAGACGAAGTCATCGTCGAGTTTGAGGCGTGGATCGTTGATGCGCGCATAGGGCCATAACGAGATTTGACGATTGTGTAATAAACCAGACGAGTCTACATTGCCAACAGGCATCGGCAGGATTACCGTGCCACCCAAACGGAACTGGCTGATTGCCCACGGGGCCAATTCAACCGGCCAGAGTCCGTCATTAGCGAGTGTATGGGTCAGGGTCACTGAAGGCTGATCTGCAGCAAGGCGAATTTCCATTCCTTTGCGAATTCCGGTGCCGGCTTCGGTGGGTGATTCAAGTAATACACCTCCAGGAATTTCTGTGATGGTTAATTCACCTATATCGGGAATATAGGTGCGCGGCATTGCTTCCGGCGCATGCCATAACCGATGTCCGCCATGGAAATAGAAGTCACCATACTTTGTTGAGATAGGCGGGAGATCGGTGAGATCAGCGAGCATGTTTGCTTTCCCGGCGGGGGTAAGCCCTACAATTCGCAATGAGTTTGTCAAATATTCGATCTGCAAGAATGCATTTTCCAAAACTTGTTTATTCATGATTGTCCCTGTTATTTCAAAAGTGCCTCTCGCCGAAACGCAACAAGAGGCACCTGACTATTCATCAGCCGTGATTCTCATAACCCTCTGTTCAATTGATAATATAAATCGTTCCAACGCAGTTTATCTTTGAACTCCTCCACCTGGGTATTTTCATCGATCAAAAGGAATTCAACTCCTGCCATCTCGGCAAAACTGCGCAGATGGTCGGCAGAGACGGAGTAACTGAAGCTGGTATGATGTGCGCCGCCAGCATAGATCCAGGCCGCGGCGGCGACCTTGAGATTTGGACGCGGCAACCATAATGCCCGCGCCACAGGTAAATTGGGCAGTGGCTCATCGGTCGGGACGACGTCGACCACGTTGGCAACGATACGGAAGCGTTGTCCCATATCCATGATAGAGGCACCAATGGCCGGTCCGGTGTTCGCGTCAAAAATCAGGCGCACGGGATCAGCTTTTCACCCGATGGAGAGCGGAAGGATATCTAATTTGGGCTTTCCGGAAGGGGAAGCAATCGATTCACAAATTTCAAGCATATGCGCACCCAACACTTTATCTCCGCTGGCACTGAAATGATAAGTGTAGTCTTCCATGAAACTGACGCCGCCCTCCAACCCTTCACCCATCACTTTCATTGCGCGTACCAAGGCAGAGGTCTTCCAGTCGCCTTCTGCGCCAAAGCCGTAGCCATCCCGCATCAAGCGCTGGACCGCCAACCCGGGCAGTTGCGCCAAACCATGCAGATCTTCAAAGGTAGTTGTAAACGCCTTGAAGTTACCGGCTTGGAGGAAGTTGCGCATGCCCACTTCAATGCGGGCACCTTCCCGCAATGACTCGTTGCGCTCACCGCCCGGACGCAAGGAGGCACTCACATCATACTCATCGAGATAGGCCTGCATCATCTTTTCGACATCCGCATCGCTGGCACCATTAACTTCCTTGACCAATTCCCCGACTCCATAACCGTATACATCATAGCCAAGTTGAATCTGAGCCTCGACCTTATCGCCTTCGGTGACTGCCACATCCCGCATAT
>DATFQC010000134.1:0-4504 GCA_035264425.1 Anaerolineales bacterium | reverse complement strand
AAAAGATCGTGGGTTTGGGTCCATTCGGCGATGGCCTTGCACAGAAAGGCTTTGCCTGCATAAGTAATATGAGATAAAAATGGATAATAAGCGGATAACGCCTCCACATAAGATTTGACGGAGGAATCCAAAGTGGCTCGGTCATAAATATATAACGGCGTCTCGTATCGGTGCGCGAGAGTGGAAACGTCATGTCCCGCGATGAAAAGCGCGTCGTTGTGAATCTGAGTCGAATCTGGGAAAAGAGCCAGTCGATCCGCGATTCGTAGCGAGCTTGATGAGTTGTTATGCATGGAGAGAGAACAAATAATTACGGGCGCTGGATTTTGTTAGCAGAATTTGCAGCATAGACCTGGTTTTTGCCAAGCCTTTTTGCCATCAGTTCTGCGTTGTCTGACATGAGTAATAATTCTTCCATGGATGTTGCATCGTCAGGATAAGTAGCTACACCCAGGCTGATCGTATAGCCCGATATGGGATCGTTATCCTCATTCTTTTGAGGCGCAAGGGACTCGGCAGAGCGGCACAGTCGTTCTGCCAGCCGCATGGCCCCACCTTTGGAAGTGTTCGGCAGAATAAGGGCGAATTCCTCGCCGCCATAGCGTGCTGCCAGGTCCGGGTCACGGACATTGGAGCGCAATAAATCTGCGATCTCTTTTAATCGGACGTCCCCGGCCGGATGTCCCCATTTATCGTTGTATTCCTTGAAGGAATCCAGATCGAGAATAATCAGGGAGATGGGTTGACTATAACGCGTTGCGCGTGTGATTTCTGCGTAAAGGGTTTCATCAAATGCGCGGCGGTTGGCGAGGCCACTGACCACATCTGTCATTGCCATGAGTTTCACTTCCGCATGCAGGCGCGCATTATCAATAGCCACCGCGACGGAACCGGCCAGTGTATTCAATACGTTCACATCATTTTCCGTCAGCGGCACCTCTCCTTTGGATTCAACATTCAAAACGCCGAGCACGTTGTTATCCTTTAATAGAGGTACCGCAATTTCGTTCTTCACCTCATAAGAAGCCGGTAGGAAATCTGAATCTGTGCTGACGTCATGAATAAATTGTATTTCCTTGTTGCGGGCAGTTCGTCCAATCACACCTGAATTGATGGGGATCTCATAAATGATCTGCGTATCCGGATACCCAAGCTGAGCACCTAAATATAAAGTGCCTTCCTCCAGTAAATAAATACTTAAATAGGAGTAGCCAAAAGAATCCTTTAGCAATCTGATGACATTATTCAAGATCTCGTCCAGATCCAGGGAGGAGGTCACAGCATGGGAAATGGACTGCAGGGTGGTCATTACCTGTAAATGTCTCTGTGTGCGCGCATACAGTCGTGCTTTTTGGAGCGAAGTGGCAACCTGGTTTGCCAGGGTCTGGAGCGTTTGCACATCATCCGCCTGGAGTTCATCTTTTGTGATGCTTTCAACATAAATGACCCCTAATAGGTTTTCCTTATCCAGCATGGGAACGCCAATCGCTGAGCCGTTCCTTTCAGCAGAGGAAAAATAATAGGGGTCGTGTGATACGTCACCTGTGCTATAGGCTTCACGAGTCTCTGCGACATACCCGATAATCCCCTGGCCAATTCTCTGCTGAAAACCACAGTAATAACCAAAATCCTGTGTACCGGAGATGGCAGCAACTTCCAAAATATCAGCCTGCCTCAGCAATGAAATTGTTGCTTCGGCAAAACCAAATTTATCCACGACGATTTGCAAGGTGCGCTCCAGGATTTCCTTTTCATCGAGACTGTTCGTGACCTGCCTGCCTACTTCTTCCAGCAATTCCAGATGCGCAGATTTCCGTTGCTCCATGGATAACAGGGATTGCTCACGCGCTAGTTTCTGCGCCATCGCGAATTGTTCGCTTTCGATGGAGCGGCGGTTGTAACTGGAAAAACCGATTAGCGCGCAAAAGATGAACAGAAAAACGAAAATTGTTTGGGCCCCTGAATCCAACAATGAAATACTTAACAATCCAGCCAGGATGGCGGTGACTGTAATCAAATAGCCTCGCATCGAAAAGAATAGTTCGCTCATCAAAATGGCAACGATCAAATAGTAAAGTACAGCTAAGTTGTTTGACCCTCTTAAAGGCTGCCACAAAGCGAATGCGAAGGTTGCTGTAATAAATAAGCCAATCGTTAGAAGGGTAGCAGCACGGAATTGTCCTCGACGGTTGATTAAATACGCCAGTGCCAGAATTCCAACGATGATTAATACAAATATATCTCCCGTGTTTAGAAAATTCCTGTTCAATGTAGATCGGATTTCAAATCCAATCCCCCACATAAGAAGAAGCAACAAAATAATGTTAAGTGTCCGTGAAAGATGGCGTTCCCTTGTGCTCCCATTGGACGCGGGTTCAACCAACCCCTCCCAAAATGTTGTAAATGAACGGTTAATCATTGTACCGTTTTAACGAACGTTAAAGTTGGTCATGAAAAGGGTTTCTTATTCTCCGAAGAAAAGTTCCCACCATACTTGCCACTTTGCCGGTTGGGTAGGGACAGGAGCTGGAGTGTTTGCATTGATTGGTGGCGACCCGGGCTGGCCTAAAGGAACAACCGGCAGATCGCCATCTTTAATATAATGTCCATCCGTACGTGCCCATTCCTCCACGGCCGCATTTGATCCCGCATACCCAACCTGAGTTTGTAAAGCAAGCTGGGTTTGAATGGCCTGGGTAGCCTGTGTTTGAACGAGTTGGTTCTGTTTGTTGAGCATGTTAAGTTCTTCGAGCCGACGATTAAACTCGAGCACAATAAAAACCAGCGCAACGATACCGATCATGACTGCCACGCGCCGCAAATTAATTGGAATATTAGACATGTACCAATCTTAATCGTTATCGAATTCTCTGACAAGCGGCTATAATCAACAAAGATACCTGGACCCTAAAAGTTTTTTACTCTAATTCTTGTTCCCAACGAGATGTAATTATCTGGCAATCAATCTTGTAGATTTGCGTAGAAACCTTTAGAGTCTCTAAGAGGAAAACCATGCCCAAAGTGAAACAGATCAATCATGTCGCGGTTGTTGTAGAAAATATGGAGAAAGCGCTTTCTTTTTGGCGGGATGCCCTGGGGATGGAATTGCATGGATTGCGCGAGGTACCTGCTGAAAAATCACAGGTGGCTTTCCTGCCACTTCCCGGTTCGGAAGTAGAACTGGTCCAACCGACAACAGACGACTCGGGGATTGCAAAATTTCTTGCCAAACGTGGACCGGGCATGCATCACATTTGTCTTGAGGTGGATGATATTGAAGGGATGATGACTCATTTGAAATCCCAGGGTGTGCGTCTCATCAATGATGAGGCACGTGTAGCGGGAGATGGAAAAAAGTATGCATTTATCCATCCTGAAAGCACATCCGGCGTGCTGGTGGAGTTGTACCAGATCTAATAGAAACACTAAAGGTCTTCGCGCTGTAACCCCGAAATAAAATGAATGCGCAAGACCTTTAGGGTTTACCGTGTTTTCCCTGATGCTCGAAAATATTCAATCCATCCTGCGAGATCAATGCGGACTCAGCCGCGATGCGCCTGTTATTGTGGGAGTCTCCGGGGGACCGGACAGCCTGTGCCTGATGAGCGTTTTGCGCAAGGCGGGCTATCACACCATCGTTGCACATTTCAACCATAAACTCCGCCCGGACTCGGATACAGATGCCAACATTGTTGAGCAGACTGCGTCCCGCCTCAACCTGGCCTCCGTGATCGAGAATGGAGATGTCCGCGCCTATGCGGACACAGAAAAGTTATCGATTGAAGAAGCAGCGCGCATCCTGCGGTATCGTTTTCTTATGAGACAGGCGCATCGTTTGAATGCACAGGCTGTGGCGGTGGGTCATACCGCCGATGACCAGGTGGAAACCGTGCTCATGCATTTCATTCGCGGGGCGGGTCTGGCCGGGCTAAAAGGCATGAACCATCGCACTGTCATTCCTGTGTTTGACCCGCAAATCCCGGTGGTTCGTCCGTTGCTTGATACCTGGCGCGAAGAAACCATCGTGTATTGCGCGTCAAACGGATTCCGTCCACGTCACGACCCAAGCAATGCCTCACTGGATTTTTTCCGCAATCGTTTGCGTCATTTGTTAATTCCCACCCTTGAATCTTATAATCAGCGTTTTCGTGAAGTGATCTGGCGTACCTCGCGTGCCCTGGCGGGTGATTATGAAATCCTTGCAAATATTCTGGATGAGGCGTGGAAAATTTGCGTCGAGCAGGAAACTGATGGATTCATTACCTTTGACTCTGGCGCGTTGACCAAACAGCCGGTAGGACTCCAACGGAACCTGATTCGGCGTGCCATAGAGCGTGTCCACCCTGATGAGTTGGATATTAATTATGCGACTCTGGAGCGGGCCACCAATTTTATTTCTGACTCCGATGGGGGTCACCAGATCCGTATGGATTTGACCGGCGGTGTGCACTTGCTCCGTGAGGGCTCCTTGATCTACATCGCGGCCCGCAATATAACCCTTCCC
>DATFQC010000133.1:0-3183 GCA_035264425.1 Anaerolineales bacterium | reverse complement strand
CAGCACAAAACCATCGTTCGAATCAGACATGGCCTGTAAACGTTCATTCTCTGCCGCATCTTCATGCGTGGGGATCAACAAACAATAAGATTGATCAGAACCGCGTCCGACGCGCCCGCGCAACTGATGAAGTTGGGCCAGACCAAATCGATCTGCACCTTCGATGAGCATGACGGTCGCGTTCGGCACATCCACCCCCACTTCGATCACCGTTGTCGAAACAAGAATGTCATATTTTCGATCGCGGAACTTGAACATAGTTTCGTCTTTTTCGCTGGGGCGCATCCGTCCATGCAGCAGGCCCAACTTTAAGTCAGGGAAAACTTCCTTCGAAAGAGTCTCGTAATCATCCACGGCCGCCCGGGCTTCGATTTTTTCACTCTCTTCAATCAACGGATAAATAATAAAAGCCTGTTTTTTATCCTTGATCTGACCCCGCAATAGCGTGAATGCCCGCTCACGCTCCTGGGGTCTAAGCACATACGTGTTCACCGGAATTCGTCCCGCAGGCATTTCATCGATGATCGATAGATCCAGATCACCGTATAACGTCAGCGCCAGGGAGCGTGGGATGGGAGTTGCCGTCATTACCAGCAGATGCGGATTCGTTCCCTTGGTTCTCAAGGCCGCGCGCTGTTCGACGCCGAAGCGATGTTGTTCATCGATCACGGCAAACTGTAAATCCTGGAATGCGACCGGCCCCTCAATGATCGCATGGGTCCCGATCACAATTTTGATCGAGCCTTCTGCCAGACCCATTCGGATCACTTCTTTTTCAGGTTCTGACGTGTCACCCACTAACAAACGGATCTGACCCTCCTGCAGGATCCCATTTTCGCCTGTGAGCAAACGTGTGAAGTTACGATAATGCTGTTCCGCCAGAATGGAAGTGGGCGCCATGATCGCGGCCTGTGCGCCATTCGCTGCAATGATCCCGGCACCCAGCGCGGCCACAACTGTTTTCCCCGAGCCCACATCGCCTTGCAAGAGGCGGTTCATGGGTGTGCCCGAGTCAAGGTCGGCCCTAATATCTTTGAGCGCGTTTTGCTGGGCCGAGGTCAGAGTGAAAGGCAGGCTTTTTAAACGTGCCTCCAGCCATTCATCCGAAACAGGAAAACGCCTGGCTTCCACCGATTTCCAATCGATCTTCTGGCGAAGCACGCCCATTTGTAAGTAAAAGATTTCGTCGAAGGCAAGTCGCTCCCGTGCAGCTTTGAGTTTTTCCTGCGAATCAGGGAAGTGCACTTGCATTAATGCTTCTGACAAGGTCGCCACGTGTGCAGAGGAACGGACACTTTCAGGTAACGCGTCGACCACCTTCGGCGCCCAATACTCAACCACCTGCTTCATGACATTGCGCAACCATTTTTGCGTGATACGTTCGGTCAGTGAGTAGACAGGCACAATACGGTTGGTGTGCAAACTTTCCACTTCAACAGGTTCCCAATCCGGACCATTCATCACCAGTCGACCCAGATATTGATCAACCTTCCCTGAAACAGAAATTGCATCTCCTGGCTTGAAACGATTTGCCAACCAGGGTTGATTGAAGAACGACAATCGCAAGCCAGCCGTCCCATCGCTGATGATTGTTTCAATGATCGAAGCCTTGCCACCCCGAATCGGCCGTGTATGCACACTTTGGATCGTGCCGATGACCGTCACCTGTTCGCCATAAAACAAGTCCTTAATGGGCTTGAGCTGTGAGTAATCATCGTAACGGCGCGGATAGTAGTACAGCATATCGCCCAGCGTTTGCATGCCAAGCTTGCTGAGCGTCTCTGCATGGCGTGGGCCGATCCCCTGAAGAACGGTCAGGTTCGCCTCGAGCGCGGCCGGTGTGGCGGAAGTTTTTGCGCCCGGTGTGGTTTCAGAACGCGGCGGTGGGGCGGGACGCTGGTAACGCTCCTGCTTTTGCGTCTCAGGTTGGGAAAACTCAGTGGGAGGCGGAGGCGGCGGAGGCATTTGTTGTTGTCCTTCAACCTTCGCTTCGATAGTCTCTGCCATAGGCATGGGAGCCCGTCGGCTCGGAACACCCCGCGGCTTTTGTTGCGCCTCAGGGTAGGTGTCCCCGATCCGCTTCCACAACCCCTTCAACGCGTCGGCGCGGGACTGCGGGCTGAGGCCCTCATACGAGCGGAGTCTCTGCACGACGGCCTGGATCACCTCTTCCTGAATACGATCGGCGCGGGCTTCCCCTTCCCAGTAATCGAGCATTTTGGCGAGACCGCCAATAATGGCGCTATTGCTGTATCCGTTCTCATGTTCGAGACGAAAGAATTTGCGTAGTTTCTCTAAAGATGGCTGCATAAGGTAATTTTATCATGGGGCGATAGATAAGAACTCGGAGGTTATTCATACCTCCGAGTTCTTATCTTACAGATTTTGCGGGAAAAAGTAATTATGGGATCGACTCTGCCATCTTGATCAACTTGTCCAATGGAATAGCCTGCTCGATGGACATAAGCGCATAAACTGTATTCTTGTCATATCGCCACATCAGCGCGGTCATCATAAAATCTCTTTCTCGTACGCCGATATTCCATACGCCGCGTACAATGATTGCCGGTTTTCCATCAAGTACGGTTTCTTCGATTGCCCCTTTACCAAGGGTCTTGGCATATTCTTTGATCTCAAAGGAATGGTGAGAGATAAGTAGTTTGATGAAACTATAATGATTCTGGCGATTCCAAGTGACAACCAGCGTGGGCTGATCCGGGAAATCGAAGAACTCCACATCTGCCAGCCGTTCAAATCCCTGAGGCGTGTATGTAGGCAAAACAATCGGCGATATAAAGCGGACTTGCGCATCATTTAGTGATAAATACTCTAGTGGTAAATACTGGTCTGAGTCCGCCGTTAATACTCCATCACCCGTACAATACATTTGCAATTTCTTACATATCAAAACTTGAACATGCTCGCCAGTTTGTAACGCATCAACGCGAACTGCAGATGAAAAAATCAGCAACATGCCGAACACAAATATCAAAGTCACTACTGAATAAGTAAAATATTGTTTGATCCTATGCTTTCGCTCTTTCCCATCAAGCCGTACATGGATTTTCTCCAACAAAATCGAATCCGGCATTTTTTGAAACTGCCTCATGAAATCTTCATTCATCTTGTACCTTCCATTGCTCGCGAAGTTTCTGCAGAACTCGGCTGAGAATTGTGCCGACG
>DATFQC010000132.1:0-5880 GCA_035264425.1 Anaerolineales bacterium | reverse complement strand
CGATGTGCTTTGACTCCCACCTGTTGACACATGTCAAGCACTGGACACGTGGAGCAGTGGGGAAGATTACCGGTACAAATATGTTTTCCGAAGGGAACCAGCAGCCGGTTGATCTCGATCCAATAACGACGCGGAAGTTTTGCTTCGAGTGCCACCATTGTCTTTTCAGGAGTTGACGTTTGCACATAACCCCAGCGATTGGTCACGCGATGGACGTGAATATCCACGCTGATAAAGGGTTCTCCGCAGGCGATGCCCAATACAAGATGCGCGCATTTCGGACCGACACCTGAAAACGACATCAACGTTTCTGCATCACAGGGAAGATCACCGTCGAATTCGTCAATCACCCGGCGCGCAATCGCAAGGATTTGACTGGCTTTGCGCTCGTGAAACGTACTGGTGTGGATCAACGCATCTACTTCTTCATAAGTCATTTCGCTGATCTCGGCCGGGGTGCGGGCGCGCTCAAAAAGTTTTCGGGAAACAGGCAGTGTTACTTCGTCGTACGTACGGATCGAAATGATACAGGCCAGGAGTTGTTCAAACGTGGATGTAAAACCGTTCTCTGCCAGTTCAAAGAGGGCTGCCTTGGGCCACGGTTTGACAGCAGTTCTGATGCGTCGCACCGCTACACCAATCTCAAATGGTTTCTTTTCCATGGGATTCACCTCCATTCATGGATTCACAACAAAATTAACAGTTCATCCTCTCGTTTTATCATGTTGCGGAATGGAGAAAGATAAGCCTATTATACCCACTGGCTTACATTTGCTATTCGAGGCTGGCAAGGTTGATCTGGCTAGGGCGTGGAAACCGGCAGAATCAACATATCTGCCATGTAATAGGCGTGTTCGTAAGCCGTCAGGGCACCGCCTTCGCCGGGGATGGGCTCAATGGTCTCATTGCCGTTTAGGTCCACGCCCACCCGTATCTGGTTGGCAGTGGCAACTGCCTGGCGGATTAACCCCTCTTTGTCGGCATCGGTTGGGTTTTGAAGGATATTGATCAACTGAGCGCGCAGTTCGGCAGTCCAGTCACTGACATTGTTTGCACTGATTTTTACATGTTCGCCGTGGATCAACATATTTTTGGTCGCGTCTGAAGAAGTGATTGCCAAATTGGCATGCGTAAAGGCTCCTTGAATGTAGCCCAGATTACTACCATTCAATAAGAGACCGTAACCGTCACCGGGATCATCGATCTCCCCATCTCCATTCCAATCCTTGTGATCTTCACTCCGGCTGCCAACGATGATATTCAGCATATTTTCTGCCTGGAGCGACACATCTTCTTCATCACCCAATTGAAAAGAGGCCAACACCTGGGTCGCTAATTTGGTCAGGAGACCGGTATCAGCGTCGAGACCACGGATAAAACTCGTTTGATTTGGCGTTCCGCCAAAAGAATAAAGTAAATGCCGCACATGAGTAAGCCCACCCTCCGGAAGCTTCACCGAAAAAGCAACATTGTTAGATGAATTTGAGTTGAGATCAGGATCGGGCTCAAGAGTAATTTCCAACGCACTATACGTGCCCAGCAGATTTCTACCTTCACTGTCTACAAACGTCAGGGAACCTTTGTTGTCCTGATCGAACTTGATTATCCCAATGCTGATCCGCCCCTCACCGTCGTCTTCAATCAGCCACGCCTCGTATTGGTTTCCCGAGGGAGGAGCTGGCAGCGTCGATGTCGAAATCGTCACAGAATCGGCGGGCGCGGTCCCATCCTGAAAACGCAGCAGACCGACTGGAGTAGTAGCGTCGATGGGAGAAACTACGTTTGCCTCAGTAGTTGGCTCGATTGTAGTTTGGGTTTGGGTGGGTTGCGTAGTGATCGCTGGGGTTTGTGTAGGCTGGTTGGAGGCAGTCAGGCGTGGGATTGCAAACGCCGCTAAGGCCACGACGAGTCCAATCACAGCCAGGGAAGCGACGCGGATCCACACAGGGGCTGAGGCTTGATTCCCGTTTCTGGAAACGGTGGATGTCAGAGGCGTGCGCGAAGCCGGGAGCGACATCCGTAGGGTGTTTGCTTCTGCAAGCATGCCAATGGCATCCATATAATCTGCGGCGAGCGCGCGTGCCGTTTGGTAGCGATCATCCGGCCTCTTGGCAAGCGCACGGTCAATCACTTTTTGCACGATCGGTTGGACTCCTGGGATGGATGGCGGTGGCTCGTTAATGTGTTTGAATATTAATGACCATGACGTATCGCCTTCAAATGGAATGCGACCGGCGATCATTTCATATAAAACAACGCCGAGTGAATAGATGTCACTACGATGGTCCACTTTCAGGCCCTGGGCCTGTTCTGGTGACATGTAGGCAGGTGTGCCGCTGACAGCACCTGAAGCTGTTTGAGTGACCGCCTGTGCAATGCGGACCAGACCAAAATCAGTCAGCACAGCTTCGGTTCGTTCCGTGATTGGCTCCTCAGTCGAAATATTGCTGGCTTTATTGTGCAGGATAATATTGCCCGGTTTGATATCCCGATGGATGACACCTCTCTCATGGGCATAATCCAATGCCGTCGCGATTGTGATCAACAGGCGCGCAATTTGTACCGGTGGAAATCTTTGGTTGTGGCTGTGCAGTTCGCGCAGATAGGTAGCCAGTGACGGACCCATTAAATATTCCATCACAATATAGGGATGTCCTTCTGCTGTGTCGTAATCAAAAATTTGGACAATATTGGGATGGCGTAACCCGGCGACAACCTTCGCCTCACGCTCGAAGCGCGATTGAAGATCAGGGTCTGACTCTACGTAGTTGTGCATGACCTTAACGGCAACCGCGCGATCCAATGTGAGATGAGTACCAAGATAAACTTCTGCCATTCCACCCTTGGCGATGGCTCTCTCAATCCGTACTTTGCCAACAGTCTTGCCGATCCATTCAGGCATGGAAGCATTATACAACGCGAATTCAGCGCATTGTTATTTGAAATGCTACGAAAATGAACGCTGGCAGGATTCTGGTGAGCTGGCTTTTATGGATTGATCACAGGCAGCAGCTTGACCGACGCGTTACAGGAGAGGAAGCCCGCCGAGTTGACAATCCAACCCTGGTCTTCTGTCCCATCGATTTTAATTTTGATCCACTCATTGTTTTCACTGCGCCCAATGGGTTCTATCGTGTCACCATTCGACAGGAAATCAAAAGAGGAGAAGGCTTTGCCTGGACCGCTGCGGACGTTCAACGCCTGCGCGTCAACATTACAGGCGATTGAGACCTGAAAGTCACGGATGGTCAGGTGGTCGAAGTGGATATGGACGTTGGGGACATCAAAGGACTCGACATAAAAGCCGACTTCTCCACTGGCATAATCGGGATCAGTGGTCTGCCCGACGAGCTGATCATTGATATGAAAGAGGAAATTGGGACCCTGAGCATCGACCCGCAGGGTATCATCGTTGTCCGGATCGTGGAGGCTTTCTGCAGTACCCTCCGTCAAGACCGTGATCCCACTCGGTGAACTTTTCAGCACAAACCACTTCTTGGTGCGAGGCGAAATGGTGAAGGCATAGTATTGATCGCCGGAACGACGGAACGCCAACCCATAACGGAAATCACCTTCGGCGGCGGTCTTTTTCGAAACGGTCAGCACTTGCAGTTCTACCGTGGCATCATCGAAGCTGCGTTTTTGCGGCTCAAAGACGGTCGTTTTGTAATTCGGACTGGTAATTTCGATGTGATAATACTCGGGCTCATGATAGCCGATGAAGTAATTGTCGAATTTCCTGTCTGGCCAGCTGGTCGCCGGATTGGTAAAGTCATCTTCATAGAGCACTTTCGCACCCGAAGCATCCGGCTCCGGCATTTCGAGTTTGCGGATGACCAAATTATCAAAGTGGATATGAGCGTTGGTGGCGTCAAACGTCTCGACATAAAAGCCCACTTCTCCTGTGGCGTAGTCGGCATCGGTGACTTGCCCGACGACTTCATCATTGAGGTGGAAGACGAAATCGGATCCCTGCGCATCGACCCGCAGGGTGTCATCGGTATCCAACTCATTGATATTGTCATCCGTGCCTTCGGCCAGCACCGTGAGCGCACTGGGTGAGTTTTTGAGCACAAACCATTGCTTGGTGCGAGGCGAAATAGTAAAGGCATAATATTGATCGCCGGAACGGCGGAACGCCAGACCATAGCGGAAATCGCCGGCGGCGGCTGTTTTGGTGGAGTTCGTGAGGACTTTCAGTTCCACGGTCGCATTATCGAAGCTCTGCTTTTGGGGTTCGAAGACGGTGGTTTTGGAATTCGGACTGGTAATTTCGATGTGATAATACTCGGGCTCATGGTAACCAATAAAATAGTTATCAAATTTATCTTCTGACCAGCCAGTCGCAGGATTGGTGAAGTCATCCTGAAACAGGATATTGGAATCAGAGACCGGCACGGCACTCGGCGTGGTCTCTGCGGGAGTGGCCTCACTTGACGCGGAGGCCACCGGGGCAGGTGAAGACGTCGGTTCCGTGACCGTGGCCGGGATATTGCCTGCACAGCCTGCCGAAGTCAGAATTAAAATCAAAGCGATGGTGGCCCAACTCGAACGGGAAACAAATGGGTGTTTCATGGTCTTGCTCCTCTATCTGACCTGATCGGCTACACAACGGAAGCCGGCGAATTTGATATAACGGGTATCGCCCGCTGCCACGACCAGGCGATAGGCCAAATCGTTGATGGGCAGTCCATAGCGGCCACCGTGCAACACTTTGGCACCGGCTTGTCCGCTGGCATAGGGTTCTCCGACCCACTCCCAGACATTGCCGACCATGTCAAAGACTCCCAGGGGACTCTTGTTGAAGGATTGCGTTCCTACAGGATAGGTATCTTGATCGGGTAGCTTGAGGGCTTGTCCTTCGGCGGTGACATCGTTGCCCCATGGATACAATGGCGGCGTGACACCGGGTCCGCGGCCGGCGGCTTCCCATTCGGCCTCGCTGGGTAAGCGCTTGTTTGCCCACTGACAATAGGCCAGGGCTTGTTCCCAGGTCACGCCGATGACCGGATGATCCGCCTCGCCCGGCCAGGTCACTGGGGGTGGTGCACCGGTTTCGGTCATATATCCCTGATATTGCTCATTTGTCGCCAGATATTGGTCAATCCAGAAGTCTTTTAGAGGGACGACTTGCGGAGCGATATGATAGTCATCCGCTGGGGACAACCCAACTTCGTAGGAACCCGAATCGGCATGCACCATGCCTTCTGCTGAAGGAAAATTACCGGTAACGGGAACCGTAAGACTTGCCACTGGATCCATTGTTGCTGGGCTGATCGTCGCAGTAGGCTTGGAGAAAGATGGCAAAAAAGAGGATAGCCCCCACGCGCCGACTCCAAGCAAGAGCAGGCATATAAATGAAAAAATTCCCACGCCAATCCATGTCCGGCTGCGCGCTGGCTTCAGTTTTGGAGCCGCTGCCGTAAGTTCGGCATTTTCAGGGTATGTATCAATGATGGTCTTGGCGTCCGCAGTCATACCGATGGCCAGATAAAAGTCAACAGCCATTTCGCTACTGGTTTGATAACGTTCCTCAGGATCTTTCTTCAAAGCCCGATTCATGATCGCTTGCAGATCGGGAGAGATGCCCGGGATGGGAGGAGGCGTGTTGTGGATCTGCATGTAGAGCACAGACATTGTGCTATCTGCTTCGAACGGGACGCGACCCGCGAGCATTTCATACAAGACCACGCCAAGTGAATAAATATCGGTGCGGTGGTCCGTCTTTTCTCCGCTTGCCTGTTCAGGACTCATGTAAGCAGGTGTGCCGCTAACCATACCTGAAGCTGTTTGGGTCGCAGCATGGGCGATGCGGACCAGGCCGAAATCGGTCACAACCGCTTCGACATCATTCTTGAGAGGCTTATCCAAAGGAATTTC
>DATFQC010000131.1:0-3133 GCA_035264425.1 Anaerolineales bacterium | reverse complement strand
GGATGGCAGGGCCGCGCGCTGGCGCATCATGCGCGGGCTATGGAGCTTTATCCACAGCCATATTTTCAGAAAGTAGCCGCCTTGTTGAAACAGGCGCAAATGGCAGTCGTGAGCGATCCGCATACAGGTCCTCTGCATGCGCGCGTAAAGGACTTATTGGAAGAGGATGTGACCGTTTGTCTGGGACAGGATGACGTCTCTGATGGTTATTATCCGTTTGGGCGCAATAACATGTTGGAAGTAGCCTTTCTGGCGGCACATCTACTTTGGATGACCACCAATCGGGATTTGGAAACACTTTACAACATGATCACAGTCAATGCTGCCCGGGCCATGAATATAAACGACCATTTATTGAAAACAGGCAATGCGGCAAACCTTGTTGTTTTGTCGGCGCCAAATGTGTTGGAAGCCCTGCGCGAGCACGCTGCCCCTCTTTACGTGATAAGCAACGGCAACTTGATAAATCACGCCAAAATGGAAACTGTTGCTTCAACTGGCGAATGGAAATAAATCTAAGTAAATAATAAAAGCCCAGCAGCATAAATACCACTGGGCTTGGTGTTGATCATTCAGTTCTTGCTACTTGGAGAGCTGACCTCGCAGCGCGCCAGATTGATAGTCCGCATTGTGAACATTGACATAGTATTCTTCCGGGTGCTGGATGATATCTTTGATTAACTCACGGTCTGCTGTAGTACATCCGCTCGAGAAGCCACTTGCATCTGGGGCAGAAAGCGGTACCACGACAGGACCAGGGGCAGTCACTGGCGCTTCATGGATGTGAGCAGCTGTAGCAGGCAAGGTAATGCCAGAAACACTTATCTCCCAACAAATTGTGCCTTGTCCATAGTTAAGCGTAATGGTTGCTGTACCGATACCATCGAGATCACCCTGGTTAGGTACGCCTTGTGCATTCACTTCTGCTGCGCCGGTCAAGGTCGTCGTAAACTGACGACCACTATCTGCCGCGATACTCGCCAGCGCGAGCACTGTCAGAGCAATTAGGGCTATATATAGAATTCTTGTCTTTTTCATTTGTATTCACCTTTCTATTTATAAACCTTTCGGAAATCAATACAGCAATGAAGATTGGTCGAGCGATTGCAAATCCCTATAATTTTGGATCACCTCCTTTCCGTGCCGACCAAATCGTTTGATCAATATTCATTAATACAATACAACTTCCGTCTAGATTTTTCAACTCGTTGTAACCTTATCTAATCTTATGTTAAGGAACGCTGTTGAAAGCTAACGCTGGAAGATTTCGTAAACCGCTCCGTTTGAAAGCGACATGACAAACAAGTTGCCGTTTGGGCCGGTTTCGATATCGGTGATGACTCTAAAGTTACGGCCAATGAGCAGACTTTCATTCTCTGTAATCTCATGTTTGGGAAGATTGTCGGCCACACGATCCTGAAGGCGCGGATCGTCAACGGCGATCTTTTTCCGATTGCCTGTCAGGTTGAAATGGAACAGATAACCTAGAAAATCTGGATGTATCCAGATTAGGTTTGTGGAAACTCAGGGATTAAAAAGCGCTCCACCCAATACTCTTGGACCCGTTGGTTGAGGGCTGCCACCGGTTGGTTCTATGGTGATTCCAACTGAAGAGTAATCGGTGAGGGAGCGAGGCGCCCGAATGCGAGTCCCGCCATAGCTTCTTTCATCGGTGGAGAAAACAGCGCCACTCGTTCTCTGTCCATCGCGGATTAGCCACAATTGATACTGCTGGTTCTCACCCAGAGGTGGCAATCCATCTACGACCAGCGCTCCACTATCACCATCCGCACTGATGAGAACATAGCCAGTCGCTCTGGAGGTTGGATCTTGAGCGATGAGTGGAACAGCCCGCATGCCGCCTGGAGAGGTAGCAACTTCCAGGTGGTTGAACCTCTGCCAGAGGAATAGATTGGACCCAGCCAGGACGACAACCAAAAGGAGACTCGCCAGACTCCAGACTGGGAGAAGCCGCTCCAGCCACGAGCGGGCGGGGACTTGAACTGGAGCACGGGGCTGAGGGCGAGAGGCCTGGACGCGCTGCATGAGCCGGTCTCTCAGATCGGACGAGGGAACTGCATCCGGCGCGGCAAAACTTAATTGATCGACGGCAGTTTGAAAAGCATTTGATTCGTTCCGGCAGACCAGGCAACTCGACAGATGCTCTTCGACGCGGCGGGCTTCATCAGAATCCAAACTGCCTAAGGCATAAGCGGGCAACAAATCCAGTACATGCGTTTCTTTAGACATTCAAAATCCTTGCTATTCTTCCTCTTTGATATTGTACGCAGACTGAGCCTTAACGGATTTCTTTTCAGCATCCTGTTCGTCATGAAGAAAGTCACGAAGTTTCTGCATAGCGAGGCGGAGCCGGGTTTTGATGGTTCCCAATGGTTGTTTAAGCACCTCAGCGATCTCCCGTTGAGTATAGCCGTTGAAATAAGCTAATACGAGAGCTTGTCTTTGATCGGCAGGCAGTTGGGCGAGCGCGGCCTGAACTCGCTCGCGTTGCTGGGATAATTCCGCAAATCCTTGCGGATCAAGTTCCAGGGACTCATGATTGGGAAGAGGATCATCCCAATTAACCGCAAACTGATCCAGTCTTACAGCCCGGCGCCGCAACACATCGATCGCGTGGTGGCGCGCAATGTGTGTGAGCCATGTGCTGACCTTTGCCTGGTCAGAACGATAGGATGCAGCCTTTTGCCAGACGCGCATGAACACATCCAACGTGATTTCTTCGGCAGTGGCCCGGTCGCTGACAATGGCAAACGCAAGACTAAAGACCAGGCGGCTGTAACGATCATATAACTGAGCCAAAGCCTCCTCCCGTAACTGGGTGATGAGACCAATGAGTTCTTCATCATCATATTTGGCGTAATCTGTGTGTGACTTCATAAAATGTAAAATGGGCAAACCAAAGCAGCTCAGATTCCAGTGTTCATCTGGGCTGCGGTGATTTTTATGGAGTATAGTCCATCGTGAGAATCGTGTTTACCGCCAGGCGTGCGGTACTTCGTATTGTACTTGACTTTGCTTTGGATTACTCTGCATATTCCATGCTTCACTATTGTCATTCCGCCATTTATAATGAACCTATGAAACCAGCCCTCGACCATCTTATCCTTGGCAT
>DATFQC010000130.1:0-4291 GCA_035264425.1 Anaerolineales bacterium | reverse complement strand
CGATGTGGCACACCGCTGCTTTATTACGCACGCGAGTCTTGGTACATCCGCACAAGCGCGCATCGAGATCGATTGGTTGACTTGAACAATACAATCAACTGGGTTCCGGAACATGTCAGGGAGGGGCGCTTTGGGAACTGGCTGGAAAATAATATTGATTGGGCACTGAGCCGCGAGCGGTATTGGGGAACACCACTCCCGATCTGGGAATGTGTATCCTGCAAACACCGCAATGGCGTTGGCTCGGTCAAAGAACTTTCGGAAAAAGTTGGCCGCGATTTGAGTGAATTGGATTTGCACAGACCTTATGTGGATCAGGTGTATTGGGATTGCCCCGATTGCGGAGGCAAGATGACACGCGTACCAGACCTGATCGATGTTTGGTTTGATTCTGGTTCCATGCCGGTTGCACAGTGGCACTATCCGTTTGAGAACAAGGAAAAATTTGAATCACAATTTCCGGCAGATTACATCTGTGAAGCCGTTGATCAAACGCGCGGCTGGTTCTATTCACTTCATGCCATCAGCACCTTACTTTTCAATGAAGTCTCTTACAAGAATGTGATCTGCCTGGGGTTAATCCTGGATGGCGAAGGACAGAAGATGTCCAAGAGCAAGGGCAATATCATTGCACCCTGGGATGTTTTGAACGCGCACGGCGCCGATGCCTTCCGCTGGTATCTTTACACGGCAACTCCGCCAGGAAACGAGCGCCGCTTCTCTTCGGATTTGGTGGGCGAGGTCATACGCAGTTTCACACTCACGTTGTGGAACGTTTATTCGTTCTTTGTGACTTATGCGAATCTCGATAAACCCACCGTTACCACTCTGCCAATAGCGACTAGCGACCTTGACCGCTGGCTGTTGTCCGAATTGAACGTGCTCGTCCGTGACGTGACGGAAGCATACGAAAAGTATGATGTACCGAACGCGACCCGCCCTATAGAAGGATTTGTGGAGAAACTTTCTACCTGGTACTTGAGACGTTCGCGTCGCCGCTTCTGGAAATCGGAGTCAGACTCTGATAAACAAGCCGCATACTCTACTCTTTACACGGCTCTTGTTACTGTTGCGAAACTGCTCGCACCCTCCATGCCTTTCCTTGCCGAGGAGTTGTACCAGAATCTGGTGCGCTCCACTGACGAGAATGCACCCGAATCCGTGCATCTTGCCAAATGGCCCGAGGTTTTGCCTGAAATGATAGATGAGTCCCTCAACCATGATATGGCGTTGGTGATGCGTCTGGTTTCCCTTGGGCATTCTGCACGCCAGAAGGCGAATCGTAAAGTCCGCCAGCCATTGGCAGAAGCGGCCTTCTCTGTAGGGAATGCAAATGAACGAAAGGCTGTAGAGACCTATGCTGATCTGTTCATGGATGAATTGAACGTCAAACAAGTCCGTTTGCTCGATTCGGCAACCGAGGCTGTATCCCACGCAGTCAAGCCATTGCCTAAGCAATTGGGACAGAAATATGGCAACAAATTCCCAGCGATCCAAAAAGCGATCCTGGCAATGAACTCGGAGAGTGCTGCGCATACTTTGCTGGAAGCCAAGCCCCTGAAAGTTGAAGTGGACGGTATGTCGTATGAGGTTCTTCCCGAGGAAGTTGAAGTGAGAGCGTTGGCAAAGGAAGGGTTTGCGGTGGCCGAGGAAGGAGCTTATGTTGCAGCGCTCATTACTGAGTTGACGCCTGAACTAGTCCAGGAGGGGCTGGCTCGCGAGTTTGTCCGCCGCGTACAGGATCTCCGAAAGAGCGCTGACCTGGATGTCGCGGACCGCATTGCATTGTTTATTGAGGCCTCGGCCGGTCTCAGGTCCGCGCTGGAAGCACACAAGGACTACATCATCTCCGAGACCCTGACATCCAATCTTGTGTTTGGGAATCCACCTGAAGGAGCTTCGACCACGGAAGATGGCTTTGACGGCGAGAAAGTGACCGTCGGTTTGGTCAAACAATAGTGGGTCGCGGTGGCGATGGGTAGATTAGAGCATAATGAATAAAATTGAAAGGCGCATCGAGAGGTGCGCCTTTGCCTTTATAATTGTAATGATAGATCTTTATCGCTGAGGTGAACTATGTTTGAGCGACTTCCACTACCTATAAAAAAGACTTTAGCCTGGAGTGTACATTTTTTCACGGCTACCGGGGCTATTTGGGGATTCTTATCTCTGCTGGCCATTTTCGACCAAAATTGGCGCGCCGCCATCCTCTGGATCATCCTCGCCATGTTTGTAGACGGCTTTGACGGAATGCTGGCGCGCTGGTTCCATGTCAAGGAATATGCACGGGGAGTGGACGGCGGCTTGCTTGACAATATTATTGATTATTTAAATTATGTTGTCGTAGCGGCCTTGATTCTGATCAAAGCGCCTAACCTTTTGCCCGCTGGCCTTGAAATGATCGGTGCCTTTTCGATATTGCTGTCCTCCGCCTATCAATTCACGCAGGTGGATGCAAAAACGGATGAGCAGTCATTTTTCTTCAAAGGTTTTCCATCTGTATGGAATTTTCTTGTCATTTATATGATGTTGTTGGGGTTAAATCCCTGGATTAACTTCACGCTCTTACTGATTTGTAACATTCTTGTCTTCGTACCCGTGAAGTATTTATATCCGAGTCGAAATACCCGCCTGCGACGGCTCACCCTGGGGCTGACTTATCTTTATGGCGCTATGGGAATTTGGGCACTTTTGCAATATCCCAGCGTGCCACAATGGGTGGTTTGGATTTCACTTGTTTATGTAGCCTATTATGTATTACTGAGTTTCTTTCCAAAAATAGGGAACGCTAACCCTGCGTAACGCCGTTCATGTACATTGGCAAAGTTTCCGAGGTCACTGCAGAACTTCAAAAGGCTTTAGAGCAATTAATTCCACAATTAGGCGCTCACAAGATTCCTCCCACATGGGAAGAATTAAATAGACTGGTTACGTCGGATTCTTCGACACTTCTTGTGGCTCGTCATCCCAAGAAAGAGGATTCAATAAGGGGTATTTTATGCCTGACGATTTATCGTGTGCCGACAGGTTTGCGTTCCATCATCGAAGATGTCATTGTGGATGAAAAGCTCCGGAGGCAGGGAATTGGTGAAGCATTGATGCGTTATGCGATCGAATTAGCACGCCAAGCTGGAGCAGATGGAGTGTCGCTGACATCCAACCCTCAGCGTGAGGCAGCAAATAAGTTATATCAGGCCATGGGGTTTGTGCTGCGTAAAACCAATCCATACTTTTACAAGCTTAAATAAATCAGGCAGGTTATTACAACCTGCCTGATGATTATTCTTAACTAGCGACTACTTGGTTTGGCCGTTTCCATGTCCGTTACCGCTATTGCTATTTGCGTTCCCATGATTATTATCATCTTTATTCTTGCCTTGATCTTTGTTGTTCCCATTTTCATTCCCCTGATTCCCATTATTGTCGTGGTTGGACATTACAATACTAAGGCTTCTCTTGCTCAATAGCGCTTTCCGTAACTGTCCCCAACTCTTAGGTGTAGTACCATCCTCTGTGAAGTCACTGAAGGCGCTGTAATCATTATGTTGTTTCGCGTAAAGTAGATCCTGGAATAACTGTGAGTCTCCACCCAGTTCGTCTGCTACCCAAAGTGCCTGAGCAATCAGGCCAAATCCCACTCCGTCCTCATGGGCAGACATGATCGTGTCATAGTCGATACCTTCAATGTCAGAGAAAAAGGTCGCCAGCGCGTTGCCTACAGGATGCTGAGGCTCCTGTTGATCCGGAATAACGGTTGTTGGGTCAATATCGACCGTTTCCCCTAATGCCAGTTCGTTAATAATAGGATTCCCATCTCCGTCAAGCAAAACAAGTCCCAGTTCGATTGCTGTTTCCTGGCTGACCCGCGCCCTTTGCAGGACCCCATTTGAATCCATCAGATCCAAAATGACTGTGACTACCCCGGTTGTAGGGTCAGATTCCAGCGTTATGCTTTGTACTGATCCGCCGATCGGAGCTGCCTCTTGTGCGGTGGGTGCTGCAAAAACTCCCCCAACCTGCGCCATTGAAATAATGATTGTTAAGATGATGCCTAGAAGTAGTTTTGTTCGGTTCATAACCGTATTCTTTGCCTTTGCTGCTTCCTTGTATTTTACAGAATTTAGAGAATGCATTCCAATGATATCTGCAATAGAGACATAACAATTATGAAAGGTTAGCTAGTACTATTGTACACTTTCTAAAAAAGTTTTCCTACGAGATGTAACCTTTTGGCAATGATGAAAAGGTTACATTCTCTGCAGCTATCCCGTGGGATGTGATCTCTCGTAAT
>DATFQC010000129.1:0-5394 GCA_035264425.1 Anaerolineales bacterium | reverse complement strand
GTCTCGATATACGCTTTCAGCGCACTCGACCACCGGCTTTAATGGTTACTCCAACTCCACTGCCATGGCAACAGCTTCACCGCCACCCAGACATAACGATGCAATGCCGCGCTTCAAGCCGCGGTCTTTCAAGGCATAGAGTAATGTGGTCAAAACGCGTGCGCCGCTTGCACCCAGGGGGTGCCCCAATGCAATGGCGCCGCCATTGACGTTGACCTTGTTCCAGTCCCATCCCTGATCAGCCAGGGCGTAGCCATCTGCGAGAACCTGTGCAGCGAAGGCTTCGTTCAGCTCGATCAAATCCACCTCGTTCAATGTCCAGCCGATTTTCTTAAGTAGTTTCGGAATTGCATAAGCAGGTGCGGCAAACAAATATTTTGGTTCAACGGCAGCCTGCGCGTAACCAACAACCTTGGCGAGTGGCTTGAGATTATTTTTCTCCGCGTAACCGCGGGATGCGATCACAACCGCCGCGCCGCCATCGTTCATCGGAGATGAATTTCCCGGTGTGACTTTTCCATCTGCCTTGAAAGCAGGTTTGAGTTTTGCCAATATTTCCAGTGACGTATCCTTGCGTGGACCTTCATCGCGATCAACGACGGTCACTTCGCCCCTACGCCCAGGGATTTGGACCGGAACAATTTCAGGTTGAAAGCGACCTGTTTCTTGAGCCTCAACTGCTTTCTGGTGGGACCGCAGCGCAAATTGATCCATCGCTTCGCGCGTGACCTCATACTCGTCCGCGATAAATTCAGCCGCGTTGCCCATCCCCCAGTTTTCAAATGGATCCCAAAGGCCATCATAGAGCAGGGCGTAGGTGAGAGGCTGGTTGCCGAATTTCAATTCGCCCGAGCGGCCGCTGACCAGATACGGCGCGCGGCTCATCGATTCGAATCCGCCCGCGACGAATAAATCTGCGTCTCCTGCCCGGATGGCCTGGGAGGCAAACATCGCGGCCTTAAGCCCCGAACCACAGACTTTGTTGACCGTACTGGCGCTCACTGTCGCTGGAATGCCACTGAGGATGCCTGATTGACGTGCGGGCGCCTGTCCCTCGCCAGCCTGCACTACGTTCCCCATAATCACTTCTTCAATTTCTTCGGGATTAATACCGGCCCGCTCGACCGCCGCTTTGACGGCAATCGCGCCCAACTGCGTTGCAGGAACACTGCTCAGCGACCCCTGGAACTTTCCAACAGGGGTACGTGCCGCAGAAAGGATGACAGCCTCCTCCACCGGACCGCTACGCTTGTTTTCCTTTACCATCGTTCCTCCTTTAGCAAGTTTACGATTCAATTATAAGGCCTATACGGAAGCGAACATGATATTTAAGGCTACGGCTCTGTGCAGGATATATTACAATCCTGACATGGCAGATTTTGAATTGTCCCTCTATGAAATGATTGGCGGCGAGGCAGGATTGCGCTCTCTTGTGGAAAAATTCTATGACCTGATGGACTCGTCTGTGGAAGCAGAGAAGATTCGAAGCTTACACCCGAAGAGCTTAAAGCAATCTCGTGAAAAGTTATTCATGTTTCTTTCGGGGTGGTCGGGAGGACCTCAACTCTACATCGAGCGGTTTGGGCATCCACGACTTCGAATGCGACATATGCCATTTTCAATTGGAGCGGTCGAGCGTGATCAATGGTTGTGGTGCATGAAGAAGGCACTTGACGAAAGCCAGCTGGAGCCACGCGTGGTGGAATATCTCAAGAACCATTTTACGGACGCCGCAGATTTTTTGAGAAATCAGGCAGAGGGCTAGTTAGCCTTCTAAATGTATTATTCGTGTCTGGTTCATTTGGATAAGGTGGTTGCATCAATGATTGGAAGAAAGACTCTCTTATATAGCCCATCATGCTCATCTTTATGACTAATTAAAAGAACCATTAAGGTTTGATTTCCTGATTTTGCAAAAGCAATCTCGACAGGATACCCCTGGGAATCGGTCTGATAAATTGTCCAGGTCAAACCGTTTGCCTGTTGTTTGTCGTGCTGGATGATCGGCTGATCCAAACCCCGCTTGCCTCCAAAATTGATCGACAACCACGTAATCCACTGAGATTCCGATACAGGCGCACTTTGAATACCGATTTGTGTAATATCCCCAAAGTATGTGACACGATTATAGAAACCCAATTTTGCATCGCTCCAGCCTGATGGAATGCGCGTATTCACTCCATAATCTTCTATTCTGACAGGCTCAAAGGTGAGAGATTCATCTTCACGATAGGGAACCACAAACTTGATCGGTTGGGTTTCTACAATGCAGGCAAGGTTCGGAGGAGTACCTGGATCCTGTAAAAAGGCTGAAATGATTTGAACAGGACAGACTGATTCCCTACTGGTGGATGGAGCGTGGCCTTCATTTGGGAATTCTGCAATATAGCTGTGTGTGAGATGTTCCGCGAGTCTCTTTGCAAAAGCAGGAGGGGTAATGGGATCGTACCTGCCATCAAATATCAGCGTGGGAAGATCAGAATCGACGAAATCATTCTCATCGGGCAGCGGTGGCTCGGAGCCCCAAAGCTGGCAGAGCTCGTAAATCGTATTGTCCAATTTTTCGGTCGACATAGCGAAAACCTGATCATGGCAATTCACTGAAATATAATTCCCCATTGAAATCGAATCAAAGGTTTGCAGGGGAAGTGCCAATGTCAGAATGAGATCCAAATTATCTTCCTCATGACTACGATAAATTAACTGGGGAGCCAGTTCTATGGTTTGCGGCATCCGCAATGCCCATAAAAGGATGTCATGAAATGTGGATCCATCAACGATCTGCTGAATCGTTCTGCTTTCATCAATATGCACTTCCAGAGTCACCGGATGCGCATTGAGTCGTTTAGCAACTTCATTGTAGACTGACTCTAAATCAGGAAAAGCAGATGAACAGTCAGCGTCCGACGCACACTCATCGAACAGGTGTTGAAGTGAGGTATCCCGTTCTTCAGGGCTTTGATTGAGTAATTGCACATCAACAGGTACAACGGAGTCGAGAATCACGCTACGAACAAATTTAGGATACTCGCGCATCACAAATTGGGCGATGCGGGTACCATATGAAATACCATATAGGTTAGCCTGCTTATAGCCCAAAGCAACCAGAATATCCTTTGCATCTGTCGCCATATCATGGGATGTATACGTTGCAACATTTGCCCCAGCCGCCAGAAATCTGTTTTTACATGCCAAGAGCGCGCCCTGATAATAAGAGATCTTATCGCTTTTGGGTACCTTCCCCTGAATATCCTGCAAATAAGTGGTCTCGAATTCATCGCATTCAAGCGTGGGTTGCGAAACTCCCACACCGCGTGGGTCAAATACAATAAAATCGCGTTCCTGTGTCAAGGGCGCAATAATGGACTCGTAAGCACTCACACTCCATTCAATAGCCTTCGCTCCAGGGCCGCCCTGCAAATAGAGGATCGGATCTGATTTTGCTGTGGCGCCTTGAAACACCGCCACAGCAATTCGAACAGTGTCTGTTATATCTCCAGTGCGGTCTTCAGGGACAATGACAAATCCACATTTGACCATTGCCCCTGCTGGAGTGTCAAAATCACATGGAGTACTTTCAAATGTCGGTGTGTAATCTTGGATCTGCTTCACCACTTCTATAGCTATCTGGGTTGGCGCAATCGTAGGCGAAGAGATGTCAGTAGATTGTTCGTTTGGGGCAGAATTAGGTTTCCTAATAGCGACACAACCCGAAATCACCAAGAAGATTAGCGCTGCAATTCCTATATAATGCCAAAGCAATAGCCGCTTGTCTTTCGCGGGCTGCTTTGGGGAGATTAGAGTGGTGGCTGAATTCATCCGTTTTCCTCTTGGTTCTATGATGTGGATATTGCCCGATTGTATTTGATTGTTATCTGCTGGGGATTATTTGATAGGCATTTGAAAGGAGAGCCTTCATGGAATTCATGGCGCTTTTGTACCTATAGCCTGGAAGGCATTACTCCTCAAGATGTTTCATTGCCTCCCGTCGACTCAAAGGATGTAGCCGCGTGGACTTGACGAACTTCATCACAGCGTTCGGGTCGGTATAGGCATATTGCCGTAATGCCCAGCCAATTGCCTTATTGATAAAAAATTCATCTGACCCTACATTCTCGCTGATGATCTCAATCAATACATCGAAATTTGTTTCCTTTTTGTAGCCAAGCTGAAACAGAATAGCTGTTCTTCGCAGCCACAAGTTTTTCGATTTCCGCCACTTTTTCAGATACTTCTCACGGATTTTTGGAAATCGCCTGAAGTGAGTCCCAACGGTATGGCTTGCCATCGCATCGACCGTATCCCACCAGGATTTTGTGACGATGAGATATTCCACGGTATCAATAAATTTTCCTGGAAGCTGTTTCTCGAATTTCCCAAGCAGTCCCATCCCCACATATTGAAATTCTCGTTCAGGGAGCGACCATAAATCGCGGAGAATCTCGTCAAGTTCTGAGAGTTCAGGAAGCCCGTGCTCTTTATAAAACTCCTTTTGTAAGGCTGTATTTTTCGGAGTTTTGATTCCCAGATACTCAAACTGATCACGCATGTATTTTTTCATTGGTGCGGCTTGAACCGGATCGGCGTTTTGATCGAACAATGTTTTGAGTGAGGTAACGTAGGAGTGCATGGTTCCTTTTCTTTTTAGAATGGTGAGACGAAGTACCCAAGACTTCTTCAATGCCAAAGGACATACCTTCACCAGACTCAATAAGCTTATTCGTTTTTTGCACCGGCCGGCGCTACAAATCTTGCTCGCCACGCGCCGGGGGATATCTCCTCCAAATAGGATTCTAAATTAAAAATGATCACCCAGGTATGACCTGGTTTGAGTGCAGCAGGTGTCCCATCTAAATTGAGGAATTGGATGGGTCGGCGTAAACCTGTGGTTTGTTCATATTTACCAGCGCGCGTACTCCAGCGGATCTCGCGTACTTGCCCGTTTCGGAAAAGGAAGGCTTTACCGGTTTGCCCTACTTGCATGTCAATATCCACGATGGTCGGTGTGATCACAGTATGCTGTGCAAAAAGCAAAATTATGTTATCGAATTTTAATTGGCGCCCGGTCAGGCGGTCTGTATCATTATGCAGAACGCCCACTAAATCCGGATTCGATTTATCCACATACCTCCACCATAATTCTGAGGCAGCATCATAGATCCATTTTGTTTGGTTCAGACGCGCCCAAAACTCGTATAGTTCATTAACTGGCTTTCCGCCGGTCGGAGGTTCCTCCGAAAAGAGATTACTTGTGTAATTAAATCTCGATGGTTTCCTGCTGATCTGCGCCTGAATTTTTTTCATGCGTTCCAGAGAAAGCATTGCGCCTCCATCCGTGACGGTATGAGGTACCGTGGCACAGCCCGGAATTTGTGCCAGCACTACCGGATCAGC